>DATFMH010000031.1:0-6287 GCA_035267045.1 Balneolales bacterium | reverse complement strand
TTTATACCTTCGATATTATCCGGAACAAAATGGCTTCGAATGGCACTTAAATAAACATCAATTCTCTTACCATTTCGGACAACTTTCGTCTCGGATTCCTTATGAACTGCATAGGGATTTTTATTCTCTTCCAACTTGTAAATCTTGAGTTGATTTTTATCTACCAAATTGGCCGGGATCTCCTGCGCATAATGCGGCTCACCTTCGGTAGGAAAGTCCAGAATCAATTTCATCTTGTCTCCACTGATATCAAAGAGTTGTGCCGAAGCATACATTTCGGGGCCGGTAGGCAAATATCGATCTTTTGTCAGTTTATTTAATGCAATTACATATTTACCCCATGGTTTCCGGGTATCCCCTCCAGGTACACTCAGGTGACCGGGTGAATAATAAGCAGCGTGTCGATCTATGACTTTCCAGGTACCTAACTGCCATTTTACGATTTCAGATGAAATAAAAGCAGTCGTATAGGCAAATCCATTCGCGTCAAATTCCGTATGAAGAGGCCCAAGTCCGGGATTTTTAACCTCTCCGGCTATGACAGATTCATATTTCAATATGGGTATACCGTTAATTTCTCCATCATATTCCTTGTTTTGTATAGCTTCAGTCATTTTAGAAAATGAATGAACAGGAAGTATTGTCGATAGTTTTCCACCCGCAACTATATATTCACCGGTTGGATCCACATCAACACCATGAGGCGATTTCGGTGTTGGCAGATAATAAACCATATCCGAAAGTTCTCTTGGATCAAGGACAACTACTTTGTCCTGCATATCCGTTTGGGCTATATCTGTCTCCGGATCATAGTAATTATGGGCATATCGAGTGTCCATTACCTTACCTTTACCATCGGCGGCATATTGTTCTGCTTTTTTCCAGTTTATTGCTGCAACAAAGTCTTTATCCTTTTTGGAAGCGTTTATTTCCAAAAGTGTGTTAGCCTGTTCACTATTATAACAGGTAAAAAATGCCCAATCTTTCGAAGGGCCTTTACCGGCATGTCCTAAATCGTAATCAAATCCGGGTACTAATATTTGGAAAGCAACATTCATCCTGCCGGTTTTCGGATCTACTTTTATAAATGAAATAGTCCCGCCGAAATTGGCATTATAATCCTTAATATTGTCAATATTATACGATTTGATGGGTATATCTTTTTTTTCACCGAGGGGAATGCTGAACCGGGTGGCTGCTGTAACATATTCCGTATTTTGTGTCGAAAAAGATGACGCGTGGTTACCGGCGGAATTAGGAATTTCGATAATTTCCATGGTACGGAATGTTTTTAAATCGATTCTTGCGATACGCGGCGTATTATTCTCATTTATAAAAAGCCACCTGCCATCGTGAACACCATCCGTTTCTGACAATTCGGTATGGTGAGCATCTCCCCACGGAATAAAACCATGAGAAGTATTAAGCATTGCTTTGGACTCCTCCGTATAACCATAACCGTTAGTTGGGAAAACGGAAAATACCGGAATCGTATATATATGGCGTCCGGATGGGATTCCATAAACACCTACATTCCCGGTCCACCCGCCCGACATGAAACTATAGAACTCGTCATGTTTTCCGGGGGGAACATAAACCTGATTAGCTGCTTCTTCACTACCTATAAGTTCCTTTTTTGTAGTACAGTTATTAAGTAATAGAGAAACGGATAATAGTGCCACCCCACATATCATCTTATTTTTCATTGATGTTTTCAGTGACATCTGAATCCTCCTGATTATAGTATTAGTTAAGAGATTAGATTATTGAATAGAATCACTTTCTTGTTTATTTACTGATCTGAAATATTCCACGATGGCCCTGGCCTGTTCTCTCGATACATTTTGATTGGCCATCGGTGTCATAAACTCGCCAAGTAATTTTTGGGCTGTAGGATGTTTTTGTAACATCCCGGCCGGGTTCATCATCATGTTCATGATATATGCCGGCGTACGCCTGTTTAAAACATGTTGTAAATCGGGACCGACATAGCGTTCACCAATCTTATGACAAGCGGAGCATTTAGTTTCAAATATTTCTGCTCCTTTTTCCGCCAACTCTTCATCGTACGGCCCAAGTTTAACAGCTTCTTTAACGGGCCCTACACCATTTTCCATCTGAAACGCCGTTAAACCACTCGCCTCAGCCGTTGAATCCGTTGAAACTTCCTCTTTTTTTTGTTTTTGAGAATTCGAAGAACACCCCCATGCTAATAGTAAACATGCTAACAAAACGTAGATCGGATTTATTCTCATACAGTCTCTCTTTGTTATTACCTATGTATAAAAAGTACTTATTATTACTAATCCGGATTTGAATATTTACCAAACATAATCTTTCTAAAACCTGGTATTCCGCTGTTATTTATCCACCTGGTATTCATGGCATTGACTGATAAATCATAGAAACTTGTATCTTCACACATTCCTATTATCTCATTCTTAGCGCTTGACCATTTATCATGTAATGGACAGGGATTTTCATCGTTGCACTCCTCTAATCCCAAAATACAATCGGTAAATATTTCCGGACCATCAATCGCTTCAATCACATCCCTCAAACTTATTTTCTTTGATAATCCGTTTAACCGTACTCCACCTTTCGCCCCTCTCAATGATGTTACAATATCCGCTTTTGCCAATAACTGTAATATTTTAGTGAGGAAGTGAAAAGGGATTTCCATTTGTTCACTTATTTCACGTATAGGGATATATTCACGGTCATCGACCGATGCTAAATACAAAACAGCCCAAATACTATAAATACAGGTCATCGACAACATGATTTTTATTAAAATATAAAAGACTATTTTATCTTAATTATACGAATAATAATTAAGATAAATCAAGTATTATTAAAGTTTATTTACTCTAAAAATATAATATATTCCAATTGTCTTTGGCAGACAATTATAATAAGCTAAACATACGAGTGGCTACAGGTCTTTCATACTCAAACGGTATTTAAACTCTTCTACTTTGTCAGCTATATCCGCCAACGACTTATTATCAAAATTAGCTTTCAGTTTTTCTCTTTCATTTTGCCAATGATCGTGCATAGGGCAAGGTTTGGCATGGCCGCAGCCCGGTAACCCAAGTATACACTCATTGAACAAATCTACACCGTCAATTGCAATGATAATATCCAGTAGTGAAACCGAATCGGCATCTTTAGCTAATGACACGCCCCCTTTGGGCCCCCGCAATGATACAATAAGGCCCTCTTCGGATAGCGTTTGTAAAATTTTCGTGAGAAAATGAAATGATATATCCAAATCATTGCTTATTTCCCGTATCGATATATAATTACCTTCTTTTTTACGAGCCATATACAAACTCGCCAGTATCCCATAACTGCATGCTTTTGACAGAACCATAGTATCTACCTATACCGTATTAATTAAAGAGTTACATACACGAATATCTTTATTGGTTGTTATAAAATATATAATATTAGACAATTTTTCTCATCTTATTTATAAACTTATAAACTATTTTAGTCGAAACGGAGCAATCAGATTGTTCTGGCACCTCGCCCGGTTCATCTGTTTGTTTAGCTATCACCATCTTGTTTAGATAATTATTTCTGTGAATACGTATCCAATTATTCAGAGAATAATACGTTATAACAGCTATTAGATTGTTAAATCCTCATATTTATAAAAAACATATTTTGATTTTGTCTACATTGTAGTTACGGAGCATAAAGCGTATTTTAATTGTTTACTAATGTAACCCTTAATTACAAAAATCAGTTTATACACAATGAACTTAGCATTATTATTTTTGATGGGAGATCCTCAACAAGGTGGTGGAGGAATGATCAGCCTGCTTTTTATGGCGGCCATTTTTGCTGTATTCTATTTCTTCATCATACGTCCCCAAAGTAAACGACAAAAAGAAATTCAACAAAAAGTCTCTTCAATGAAAAAAGGGGATAAAGTAGTTACGAATGGTGGAATAGTCGGAACTGTTAATTCAATAGATGATGATTCTTTATTAGTTGAAATTGACAATAACGTTAAAGTTAGATTTCTCAAGAATTCCATAACAGATGTAAATCCGCAAAAAGGCAAGGATAAGAAATAAGGATTTACGGCTGTTATTCAGAACCATTTCAATGGTATGAATGATATAAAATTTGATAGTATAGAATCGGCTATCGAGGATATCCGAAAAGGTAAAATCGTTATTGTAGCCGATGACGAAGATCGTGAAAATGAAGGCGACTTTATTGCTGCGGCAAGCGAGGTGACACCGGAGATCATTAACCTGATGGCAACTCATGGCCGTGGTCTTATATGTACACCTATTACTCGTCAACGTGCATATGAGTTAAATCTCGACCGTATGGTCGTAAATAATACGGAGTCGCACGAGACAGCATTCACGGTTTCTGTTGATTATAAACATAACACAACAACCGGAATATCCGCCCATGACCGTGCCCGCACAGTCAGAGCTATTATTGATCCAAGGGTTCATGAAGGAGACTTTCGAAAACCAGGACATATTTTCCCACTGATAGCGGTTGACGGAGGTGTATTACGCCGTACAGGACATACCGAAGCGTCGGTCGATTTAGCACGTATGGCGGGCCTGTATCCGGCCGGTGTGATATGTGAAATCATGAATGATGACGGGAGTATGGCAAGAATCCCCCAGCTTGCCCGCGTGGCCCGGAAACTGGACATGAAACTAATAACGATCAAAGATCTGATCGCTTATCGCATGTCCCATGAAACCCTCGTTAAAGAAAATATCAGTGTGAAACTGCCTACTATTTATGGTGAGTTTCACCTTCATGCCTTTGAAGAACGCCTGACAGGCGGGCATCATCTGGCCCTTGTTAAAGGTGATTTTAAACCGGATGAACCCGTTTTGGTCAGGGTTCACTCCTCATGCATGACCGGAGATATTTTTGGGTCCAAACGCTGTGATTGCGGGGAACAACTCCATAAGGCCCTGCAACGCATCGATCAGGAAGGTAAAGGCATACTGCTTTACATGAATCAGGAAGGACGTGGTATCGGACTTATTAATAAACTTAAAGCCTATAAATTGCAGGAACAGGGCCTGGACACTGTTGAGGCTAATGAGGCACTTGGTTTTAAATCGGATCACAGGGACTATGGTGTCGGGGCCCAAATATTACGTAATTTGGGAGTAACGAAGCTTAAGCTTATGACCAATAATCCCACGAAACGGGTGGGATTACAAGGTTATGGCCTGGAAATGGTTGAACAGGTGCCGATTGAAACTACCCCTTTTCCAGAAAATGAACGCTACCTGCGTACCAAACGCGACCGCATGGGCCATGAGCTGCATAACATTGATCCCCACAGCGCCGATTTCGTCAAATCCATTATTATCGAAGAAAACAGTAAATAGTGAAAATTTTACTGTAATCAGGTTAACAATTAGGGGATGCAATGCGTCCCTTTTTTATATTACATCCCAGAGTAAAGTAACGAGCTGTAAAGATATTCTAATGACCGACCCTGAGCATAAGGGGCGTTTTTGATGTATAATTTAGCACACAAAACGAAAAATCCGAACGGAAAAGTGCAAAGGCTTAGTGAAAAACATCGCTTGATGCGCCGGTTAGCACGTCGGACTGTAATTATTGGAAATCAAATGTCTAAATCTTCAGGATTGCGGCGACTATCCCAAAGATGCAACATCTTAATATCTTCTGATTCGTCCAGATAAAAAAACTGGTAATAATCTTTGACAAATACACGTTCCTCGCGGTTTTCTAACGATCTACCCAATAACGGAAATCGAGAAAGAAGTAGAATAGTTTCCTTAAAGGTTTCATCCAGTTTTACGGAGTACTCCTTTGTTCCCAGTCGCTTGTACTAATAATCCAAAATTTGAATACGATCCGCTACAGCTTGAGGTGCCCATATTATTCGTTTAGCCACTTAGTTACCAATTTGTCCGCTTGATCGTTGGTTAGATAATTCCCTTGCTGTATGCTTTCTTTTGCTTGCTCAATACGTTTCTCTTGCTCGGGAGTGAGAACAATTTTTTCCTGAGGTTCATATTTATGATCCAGAATATTTTTTATCGCCATAAGAAAAGCTTCGTCATCAATATTCTCAATGCTTTCGTGAAGCAAGCTTTTTAATTCTTTTGTGTAAGTTGTCATAGAGTATCAAATTTTGGATTTCCTTGTACTTATAGTATAACTAAGAAGAATGAAAAATTGTATACTTTGGACTAAATTTTGTATTTGGGGAACTAAGCGTGCTAACGACTCTGAGCATAAAGGGCGTTTTTGAT
>DATFMH010000030.1:0-5090 GCA_035267045.1 Balneolales bacterium | reverse complement strand
TGTAACGATCAATTTTATCTTCTAGCGTTTTATTGTTTTTTGTTTTTTCCATTCCTCTAAAATAATTCCACACACAGTTGAAATGATGTTATAACAGTAATTTTCAAAGAATTTTCTGAAACTCAATTATTAAGAGAAGGAACAAAGCCATTTGTTACAAAAAAATTAAAAAAAAGTTAACAATTCTGAAATTATGTTTATTTGGATTCTTTTTGTTTCGAATAACCGGCATATCTTACTTTTCTTAACGGATTCCATTACTGAGTAAAAATAATGAACTCACTATATTAAAAATCTTTGCCCCTTTTCTTGCATAACGTGGTTATGTTAATAAAGAATGATTACTTAAGCAATGAATGTGGATAAGTTATGACGCAAACTAAGGGTCTAATTACATATAGCATATTACTATATGTGACTTATCTATTGACTTTTGCCACTCTAACCAAAATTGATATTAAAAAAGAGTGATATAATCAATAAAATTCCAAATAAACCAATTACGGTACCGGCAATATGATTAATTTTAAGAAGTGTCTTATCGGTAAACTTATCCCGGAACATATTCACTCCCCCGCTTAACAAACTCCACCACACAGATGAGCCCAAAAACACTCCCGTTACCAACACAGTGGCCTGGATTGTATTTATACTTTTCGTCGTTAATCCCAGTCCGGCGAAAATTCCAATAAAAGCCAGGATGGTGAGGGGATTTGTTATTGTCAGAAAAAAAGTTGAAGTAAACGCCCGTAATAAACTACGATTCTCGGAACGATATTGATCATCTTTAGGATGGGAAAAATATACCTTAAGTCCAAGTATAAGGATAAACAGTCCGCCTATAACCCGGAGATAATTTTCGTGATTCAATAAAAAACTGGAAACAAGTGTCAATCCAAAACCTGCTATGATTCCATATATGGTATCTGCAACGGCAGCACCCATTCCGGAAATAAGTCCGTTTTTGCTACCTTTTGCTAACGTTCTGTGAATACATAACAAATTAACCGGCCCAAGCGGCATTGCTATCGTAATTCCAGCGATCAAACCTTTAATCAGAATGCTTACATCCATTCTTATATCAATTTTAAACGATATCAGTAATAAAACTGATTAATCATAAAATAATTCTTGAATTATATTTTGATGTATAATAAATCACAAGCATACCCAGCGAACAGGATAGTCATTTATTATTTAGACGTCTAAATATAGGGGAGAAAAATGTAATATGATTATATATTATTGGCATTGTTATCTTGATCTTGCTTTTTATACCGTCACAAATAAATAATTTTATGTAACTTACGCAAACATCTTAAACGACTTCTCTAAACACATAATAAAAGACTTTTAAGGCTTATTAACAAAAAGTAATTGTGCAACTGCATCGTAAAATTATGTAGATAATACCATTCCTTATTATTCTTTTGCGTAAATAACTAATTGCCTACTAAATAGTTAATATAAATATATGGTATATCTCTTTTTCATTATCCCCCTTTAATCTGAAAAATGACTCGAAAATAAAAATTATCCGCATTTGTACGACTGATTCATAAACCTCTCCTATATAACCGGGGAAATGTAGTTACGGAATTCAGAAAAATACTGATAAATTGAAAAGAATTAGTAGCGTAGAGTTATAATTATCTTAATTATTTTTAACCGGAACAGTACTTCGACCTCTACCTGCAGGAGTTAATTGTGCCGACCTTAACCATGCTAAAGTCTTACGCCAGTTATATACAGAAATGCGATGATAATTCATGTACCAATTTTCGATAATATCCTTAATAATATCATTATCCGAAAAAATTTCTCCTGATAGGATAAGATCATTCCACGAAGCGTAAACCGTTGCAATCATCATGGTCTCTTCGTTGTTCATAGGTTTCATCATTCTTGCTAATTGCCGGATATCAGACGAGGTTTTTGTCCATATATGTTCAAGAGATTGTGATAATGTTGCTTTCTCCCTCTCACGGGAGTAACCGGTATAACTAAAATCCCCATTTTGGAAACGGCATTTTCTCCAACCGTACCTTTTTAACAGCTTCTCAATATCATTGAGCATGTGAAAATTAGCCGGACCAGATAATGTACGATAATAAACTCCATTTAAACCAGGTAAATCCAGATGATTTTCACACAGGTAAATAACATTCATTAATTTTTGACGGCTCAAATATCTATTACCGTATAACTGAGACAGAAGCTCATCTGTCAATACCAGTCTGAATTTATTGAGCTTATTACCGTCTTTGGGAACCGGGTTAATTACGTTGTTCATAATAGTTATTATTTGAAGCTTTTGGCAGGTATCATTCGGTAGCAAGAATGGGATAATCGGTTTTAAAAAACAGGTTATATCATTAAATGTCAAGCCATCTGCAAACCATTGTTTAAAAATAACATGAATAATGCCAATGCTATGAATACCAATGAGTAACACTTTACAAAACCTATAATAAAAACAGAGCTATATTAAAACAATCTAATCTAATGATCATATAGACCTGATTTTGTTACAAAATAGTATAGCCTTTTATACTTATTTGAACTATAAACTCATGAAACTTTGAAACATAAAATGATTATACAATATATATTATCTGCTTTATTAATTTGAGAACGCAATTAGACACGTATTTAAAACAAATGGATATTAATTGCACCTGAACGATTTTATAATAGTTTTAATTTAAACTGATAAGTGCCTGCTCTAAAGCAATGTAAGTGCTCTTTCATAGGAAATTTTAGCTGAAATAAACAACACTAACTGATCAGGGATTGTTATATAATGGGATCGATTATCCAGAAACAAGTTTCTAATAACTCTGCTAATGAGGATTTACGAGAAGCCTCTTTTCAAAACTTACGCGGCCGTTATATGGAGGTCCGGAAACAGACAGAGTATCTTTGTGAACCTCTTGAAATTGAGGATTATCTTATACAGACAATGGCAAATGTCAGTCCCACAAAATGGCATCTTGCTCACACGAGCTGGTTTTTCGAAACTTTTATCTTGTCAAATTTTATAAAAGATTATAAATCCTATCATCCAAAGTTCGCTTACTTGTTTAATTCATACTACGTACAAGCCGGAGAAAGACATTGCCGACCGAAACGTGGACTCATCTCTCGCCCAACTGTCCGGGAAGTCTATGAATATCGTCATTATATTGACGAGCAAATGAGCACGCTCCTTGAATATCCACCCATTAATGATCTCACGCGTTTGTATGAAGTAACGGAAATCGGCTTAAATCACGAGCAGCAACATCAGGAGCTAATGATAACGGATATCAAACATGTTTTCTCTATGAATCCTTTGTATCCCGCATACAGGCATAGAGAAGTTAAGCTTTCCAGCGTTATCCCGGTTTTACATTGGGTTGATTTCGATGGCGGACTCATGAAAACAGGCCACGATAAGGACGGATTTTGCTTTGACAATGAACTCCCTCGTCATAATACGTATATCCATTCCTTTCAATTGGCAAACCGGCTTATAACTAATGCCGAATACCTGGAATTTATGAAAGACGGAGGATATGAAAGGCCGGAAATATGGTTATCGGATGGATGGAATATTGTTGAGAGTCAGAATTGGAATTCTCCTTATTATTGGGAAAAAAGAGATGATGAATGGTGGATGATCACCCTGCAAGGTCCGCGAAAAATCAATCCTGCAGAACCGGTTTGTCATATTAGTCATTACGAAGCGGATGCTTTTGCCCGTTGGTCAAACGCCCGTTTGGCAACAGAAGCCGAATGGGAAATAGCTTCTCAACATGTTCCGGTTGAAGGAAATCTGGTCGAGTCTGAAAATTACCACCCTGTACCCCTGGCTGATCAGGGTGATAGTAAAACCCTATGTCAGATGCACGGCGATGTATGGGAATGGACACAAAGCGCCTATCTCCCTTATCCGGGCTATCACCCCCTACCCGGTGCATTAGGGGAGTATAACGGCAAGTTTATGGCTAATCAAATAGTATTAAAAGGAGGTTCTTGCGCCACGCCTAAAAGTCATATCCGAAAATCATACAGAAATTTCTTCCATCCGGATACAAGATGGCAGTTCACAGGAATTCGGCTTGCCCGGGATATTTAATAGTAATCATAAACTTTCATACTTCAATATATGATGAAAGAGAACCTTGTAACGAACCAACAACAGATTCTGGAAGAAGTTATTCACGGTCTCTCAAAAGAGAATAAAGAACTCTCCAGTAAATTATTTTATGACGAAAAAGGCTCTAAGCTATTTGATCAAATTTGTGAACTTGATGAATATTATCCAACACGTACCGAAACAAAAATTCTAAAAAATAACCTCAATAAGATCCTGGATTATTTTGAGAAGGATACTCTGTTCATAGAATTGGGCAGCGGCAGCAGTACTAAAACCCGTATCCTACTTGATGCTCTTAATGACCTCACAGCATATATACCGGTCGATATTTCAGAGGATTTTTTATACAAAACGTCAGACCAGCTTAATGCTATTTATCCATCATTAAATATCATTCCTGTTTGTACAGACTACACAAAATCATTTGATTTACCATCAATTGAAAAACCCGTTAATAAAAAAATCGTATTCTACCCTGGTTCGACAATCGGCAACTTTAACCCGGCTCAGGCAAAGAAATTTCTACATCTCATTGCTGAAATTTGTGATAGTGGCGGAGGGCTTATAATCGGAGTTGATTTGAAAAAGGATAAAAAAATCCTTGAAGCCGCTTACAATGACTCCCGGGGTATAACAGCAGCTTTCAATCTAAATATGTTACGGAGATTGAATAATGAGCTAAATGCTGATTTTGACTTAAGTAAATTCAGACACGAAGCTTATTATAATGAAGATGAAGGGCGTATCGAAATGCATTTAGTAAGTACGGCAAAACAAGTTGTTACTATCGGTAATACATCTTTCTATTTTCAGCAAAATGAATCCATTCACACTGAAAACTCCTATAAGTATTCCCTGGATGAATTTAAAGAACTGGCATCGGATTATTTTGAAGTTAAAGATATTTGGACAGATGACCGCCAATTATTCAGCGTACAGTATTTACAAG
>DATFMH010000029.1:0-55869 GCA_035267045.1 Balneolales bacterium | reverse complement strand
CCTGTAAGCTGGGTAAAAAAGAAGTGGAGTATCCGCATCCGAGTCTCGAGAAGGTACTTAAGCCAACCTATGGCATCATGGTTTACCAGGAGCAGATTATGCAGGTTGCTCAGATCATGGCCGGTTATAGTTTGGGCGAAGCTGATTTGCTGCGGCGGGCCATGGGTAAGAAGAAAGTTGAAGTAATGGAGAAACAGCGTGAGATCTTTATCTCGCGTGCTGTTGAAAAAGATGTGGATAAAGAAACGGCTGAGGACATTTTTGAAAAAATGGCCTATTTCGCCGGATACGGATTCAATAAATCACACTCTGCAGCTTATTCTGTTGTAGCCTATCAGACGGCATATTTTAAAGCCAATTATCCGGCTGAGTATATGGCTTCGGTGTTGACACACAACATGAATGATATCAAAAAAGTGTCGCAGTTTATAGAAGAGTGTCAGCGCATAGGCGTAGCCGTTGATCCGCCAAATGTGAATACGGGTGCCGGTAATTTTGTCGTCCATAACGGCCGTATTCAATACGGTATGGAGGCTATTAAAGGTGTTGGATCTAATGCTGTGGCTCACCTTGTGGAAGAGCGGTCGGAAAATGGTTTGTTCACCAGTATATTCGATCTGACTGCCAGGGTTGACCTGAGAACATGCAATCGTAAAACAATTGAGAGTTTGATTGAGGCGGGAGCGTTCGACAGTATTTATACAAACCGGGCGCAATTGATTGAAAGCCTGGACGATGCCATACAATATGGTGCTAAAAAACAGGAAGAGGAGAAGATGAATCAAATCAGCCTGTTTGGCGGAGAGTCCGGTTCTGCAAGCCTCGAAGAACCTAATTTACGTGAGCATGCCCCCTGGAGTAATATGGAGAGGTTGAAGAAAGAAAGGGAGCTCATAGGGTTTTACCTGAGTGGCCATCCCCTTGATAAATTTGAGGATGATATTAATTTATTCTGTAATCAACATTTGATACTGGAAGAATTAGATCAAAAGGAGGAGCGGTCGAAAGTTAATTGTGCAGGCATCATAACATCCGTAAAGCGATTGACGGATAAGAAAGGGCGGCCTTTTGCGTTTCTTACGATCGAAGATAAATATGGCAGTGTTGAGATAATTGCTTTTTCCAATACATACGACCGTTATATGAACCTGTTGGAAGTAGATAATTTAATCGTAGTGGATGGTGTGACCGATTCCCGCAGCGGATCCGTCAAAATTATAGCCAATTCCTTTGACAGGGTTGAGAACCTGAGAGAAAAGAATCAGGGTAAAATTCGTATCAGGCTGCGGTTAAATACAAATATATTGACAGATAATGATTTAACTCAGATTGCCCGTTTGTTTGAAAATCACAAAGGCAATACTACGGTATCATTCGATGTTGAAAGTGCACATATCGAGAGTGATTTACGGATGAATGTACGAAAATTCGTTGTTGACCCATCCGATGAATTACTGCGATCATTGCGAAATATAATAGGTAAAGAACAAGTAAAACTTGAACGGCGTGAACAGGAAATAAGAGCCTGATATGATCATAAAGATAAATATGCCCCGTTTACAAAAACTTGTTTCTGTTTATCATTGAGAAATATTAATTTCTACAAATTTTTATAGTTAAATATTGAAAGCTAAAGGAGAAAAAAGATGGCAAAACCAATTGCTGTAACAGATTCAAATTTTGATAATGAAGTTTTAAAATCGGACACACCGGTACTTGTGGATTTTTGGGCGGAATGGTGCGGTCCCTGCCGTATGATTGGGCCTATCGTTGATCAAATGGCACAAGAATATGATGGTAAAGCAAAATTTGCAAAATTGGATGTTGATAATAATCCGGAAGTTTCCATTAAATATGGAATCAGAAGCATTCCGGCCTTATTGATATTCAAAGACGGAGAAGTTGTTGACCAGGTTATCGGAGCCGTCCCCAAATCACATTTGAAAAAACAACTTGAAGCTCAGTTGTAAAGATCCTGTAAAGACAGACAATAATTTTTTTAAAGGCGTTGGTTACCAACGCCTTTTTTATTACATATGTCCCGGCAGGTATTCGATGCGGCCTTTGTAGTTGACAACCTGCCTCTCATATTCTTCATCCATCAGGTGTGAAGAGATAATGAAGTCGGCACTTGAACGGTTACAGGCTATGGGGATATTGTAAACCACGGAAATTCGTAAAAGAGCTTTGACATCCACATCATGAGGGTGGGGAGATAACGGGTCCCAGAAAAAAATCATGGAATCTATTTTACCTTCTGCAATATGAGCGCCAACCTGTTGATCTCCGCCAAGTGGGCCACTTCTGAATTTGTGTATTTTAAGATCCAGCTTTTCCATCAACATTGTTCCGGTAGTGCCGGTTGCAAATAACTTGTGTCTTGATAAACGATCCCTATTATATCGCGCCCAGTCTACAAGGTCCTCTTTTCTGTTATCGTGAGCAATAAGTGCAATATATTTAACTTTGTCCATATGTATGGTTTGGGAAGTGTTCATAAACAATTTTATTAATTTGTTAGTAAAATTCCTGTAGATGTTTCATACCGAAAATATAGAGATACTAATAACTCATTCTATGGCGATTGGAAATATATGGATAGTAAGTTATGAGAATATTAGCGAAGAAGGGAAAATAATTTTTTGAAGCAGCACTGATATCAGATATCGAATACGATCGTCACTTTATTTCCCTTGTCAGAGAAGTGAACATAATCGGCATAATATTTAATAAGATATATACCACGCCCCCCTGTTTTAAGAAGGTTTTCATTATCGAGTGGGTTGGGAATCTGATCGGGATTAAAACCGGGGCCTTCATCTTCAATGGTAAATGTTAATTGATCCTCAGATAGGAGAGCACGAATTTTAACCTTTTTATCAGGATCGTTATTATTGCCATGGATAATAGCATTTGTCACAGCTTCAGTCAGAATCAACATGATGTCGTTCTGTCTGTTTTTATCTAAATGAACCCATTTTTCTAAACTTCGTGTAAAATCCTCAAGTATTTCGAGGCTTTCCAGTTCAGATGGTAAAATGAGTTCTTTGGTTTCGTCCATTGTTGTATAAAAGAAGGTTAAAAAAAAGACCCGCTGATAAGCGGGTCATAATACAAATATTATACGAATATGTACACTTTAAATTATCAGGAGTAAATACCCCGCATTCTTAAAGTACGTGCAACTTTATCAATAGCATATACATAGGCTGATTGACGTAAAGTTATATCATATTTCTCCTTGAGTGCGTACAGGTTATTAAAAGCTTCCCGCATCATTCTGTTTAAACGACGGTTAACTCTTTCTTCCGTCCAGAAATAACCCTGGCGGTCCTGAACCCATTCGAAATAGGAAACGGTAACCCCACCGGCATTAGCCAGAATATCAGGAATAACAATAATTCCTTTGTCATCCAATATTTTATCTGCATTTGCCGTAATTGGGCCGTTTGCTCCCTCTGCAATAATTTTAGCGTTTATTTTAGCAGCATTATTTTTACTGATCTGATCTTCTTTTGCAGCAGGGATCAAAACATCAACTTCAAGTTCAAGAAGTTCTTCATTGGTTATCTTATCTGCTTTGGAAAATCCATCCAGTGAGCCACCATTGGATGAATAGTAGTCGATGGCTGTCGGAATATCTATACCATCTTTATTGTAATAACCACCTGTTACATCACTAATGGCGACTACCCTGGCTCCCTGTTCATGCATTAATTTAGCAGACACAGAACCGACATTACCGAATCCCTGAACAGCTACGGTACATTTATTGGCCATCATTCCCAATTTATTCAAAGCGGAAAGGGTGACGGTTACCACACCACGTCCGGTAGCTTCTTTTCGGCCCTTGGAACCTCCTAATAAAATAGGTTTACCGGTTACAACGGCGGTCTCTGTTTTGCGGGAATGCATGCTAAACGTATCCATGATCCATGCCATGATCTGCTCGTTTGTATTCATGTCGGGAGCGGGTATGTCTTTATCGGGACCGAATACTTCAAGCATATTAGCTGTGTAACGGCGGGTTAGGTGCTCAAGTTCTCTCTGTGATAACTCCTTGGGATTACATCGAATACCGCCCTTGGCACCACCAAAGGGCACGTTTACAACGGCACATTTCCACGTCATCCAGGCAGCGAGTGCTTTTACTTCGTCCAGAATAATATCCGGAGCAAAACGAATACCACCTTTAGATGGCCCAAGAACGTCGTCATGAATAACACGGTATCCTTCAAATACTTTTATCTCTCCTGAGTCCATTACAATGGGAATCGATACCGTAACTTGTTTCACCGGGTTCGATAAATATTGGAACATACCTTCGTCCAGGTTTAACAGATCGGCAGCAAATCGGAATCGTTCCATCATGGATTCGAATGGATTCTCCATGTCGAGCTTTGGACCCGGCTCTTTGTAATATCCGGTGGAGTAAGAATCTTTATTGTAAGGCATAATATAAATGGTCTATAGCTTTTTGATTTTAAATGTTTAAAAATTGATTGCAAATATACGTAGAACTTAACACATACTCGTATAAAATCACTTAAATTTATTAAATAAAATCAGTTATTAATTACAAAAAAGCGCTTTTTTATACAATGAGCTAATCAATTTTAAGTATTCAATGCGATTTAACTAAGAAATGTTTTTTTTCCTCAAAAATATTTTTAAATCCAGGTGCTTTTTATCCAATTAGTAACAAAAAAATGTTCTCTCGTCAGGATACTCGGCTATGGATCATAATGATTATCTTGATTTATAGTTTTACGCAATTTGTTAATGAAAAATCTTGAATATTTTGATTAATTGAATAATCATTCCTTGCGAATATATTGTCTTATTTGAATTTAGAAAATTATTTAATTGTTTGATATCCATAAAATTATTTTTGAATGAAAAATAGTATGAAAAACGATTCATTCTGTTATGCTTATTCTGGTATTGTACCCTTACGTAAAGATCATACCGATGCGAGTGAAATGGTTACCCAAATGCTTCTGGGGGAAACAGCTAAAGTACTGAATATTACCGAACGCTGGGTGGAAGTAACCTGCGATTTTGATGATTATAGCGGTTGGGTAAATAAAAATCAGGTTAGGTTTTTGACACAGACAGAATTTGAACAATGGACCAATGATACGCGGAGGAACCCTTCGGCGTATTATAATTTTTTTATTGAAAGTAGTGGTGCTGAATTATTTGTACCAGTGGGGGCATCAGTAATAATTGAAGGAGAGAACGTAATTCTCCCGGATGGTCGTTATTCATTGAATACAAAACCGAATCAGCTCAAACAAAGGGATTTGTTGGATACGGCAAGACAATTTCTGGGTGTTCCATATTTATGGGGCGGACGAACGGATAGTGGTATCGATTGTTCCGGTTTTATTCAGACGGTTTATTCTTTACATGGCTATAAACTGCCACGTGATTCACGAGATCAAGCCCATGTTGCAAAGATTGAAACGGATAATATTGATCTTGCAAATAGAGGCGATATTATTTATTTCAATACAACAGGTGAACATATTAATCATGTCGGATTCTATATCGGAGAAGGTTTACTTTTACACGCTTCAGGGAATGTTAAGATAAATAATATTAGACATGACAGACGAAATGGTAACCAATATCCGTTCGATAATCGATTGGCAGAGCATATATACGGTATTCAAAATGGACAGCTTTTGAGAAAATTTGCAAAAACTGATCAATTTGAGTAAAATCTATCTTTAAATGTTATGGATGATCTTCGCTTACAATTAAACAATAAACCGGGAGTCAGAGCATGTTAAACGGTCATGTTCTGTTGCTCAATCAGGATTATCAGCCTCTTAGTATTTGCAATGTTAAAAAGTCGATTTTATTGCTGCTACTGGGTAAGGCAGAAATGATCCATGATAATCCCAGACGAAAAATCCACACGATAAGTGATGAGTTTAAATTCCCATCTGTGATAAGATTACGTTCATATGCGCGCACTCCATACCGGCATATCGTGTTGTCACGCAAGAATATAATGAAACGTGACGGGCATCATTGCCAGTATTGTGGAAGTACTGAAGACTTGACTATCGATCATGTAATCCCCAAAAGCAGGGGAGGTAAGGACACCTGGGAAAATCTTGTAACAGCATGCTACCGGTGTAACCGCATTAAAGGTAACAAAACACCGAAGGAGGCATCGATGTTATTAAAAAGGGAGCCGTTCCGGCCCAATCATATCATTTTTTTACGAAGTATCATTGGAACGGTTGAAGATCATTGGAAACCATATCTGTATATGTAGTCAGGCCTTGTTTCAATAAGGTATTCGAATTCATAAAAAATACATATTAAACCGTTATTATTAAGGCTACATTATAAACGGCAGATCCAAAAAGGAAAGGAAAAAATCATGAGCGCAAAGGGCAGAGTTCTCGTCGCAATGAGTGGAGGCGTCGACTCATCCGTTGCGGCAGTGATGCTCAAGGAAATGGGCTATGATGTGATAGGCATCACCATGAAAACATGGGATTACTCAAGCAGCGGCGGCAACAGTAATAAAGAAACAGGTTGTTGTACACTTGAGTCTATGAATGATGCCCGTCAAATTGCGATCAAATACGGCTTTAACCATTTCATAGTGGATATCAGGGAAGAATTTGGCGATTGGGTCATCGATAAATTTGTTGATGAATATCTCAATGGCCGTACACCAAATCCTTGTGTACTGTGCAATACTCATATAAAATGGGCTGCATTAATGAAGCGCGCGGATAATCTGGGTTGTGATTATATCGCCACGGGTCATTATGCCAATGTACGTGAAGAAAATGGCAGGTATGTCATATCACGGGGAAAGGATCACAACAAAGATCAATCTTACGCTCTTTGGGGTGTTGACCAACAATATCTTGAGCGAACGATTTTCCCACTTGGCAGTTATCATAAACCGAAGATACGGGAAATGGCTGCCGATTTTGGACTATTAAACGTAGCAAATAAAAAAGACTCCTATGAAATCTGTTTTGTTCCAGATAATAATTACAGGCGTTTTTTGAAAGACCGTGTGCCGGGATTAAAAGAAGATGTAGATGGCGGCCTTTTTGTTGATAAGGAAGGAAATGTTGTGGGTAAACATAAAGGATATCCCTTTTACACCATTGGACAACGTCGCGGCTTGAATTTGGCAATGGGGAAACCGGTATATGTGACAAATATAGATCCGGAGAATAATATCATTACCATCGGTGAGGAAGAAGATCTCATCAATACCGAGTGTACGGCAAAAGCTATTAATATGGTTAAATATGATCGTGTACCCGAAGATGACATGAAAGTGACAGGAGCCATTCGGTACAATGACGATGGTGCTCCGGGCTTTTTAACACAAATAAATGATGATGAATTGAGCATCCGTTTTCCTGAAGGACGATCTGCCATTACACCTGGTCAGGCACTGGTCTGTTATGAGGGCGAGGATGTTATTGCCGGAGGATGGATACATAAAATCAGCAATCCTGCAGAGATTGCATAAATCAGGATAGTAGTGTTCAGGTTAGGTATCTGAAAAGCGGTCAAATCGACCGCTTTTTTTGTATGTGGTATAAAATTAGTTCAGTTAAATGGCCGAATAAGGGATGAAAATTTATAAAATTGGAAAGATTTTATTGTTTTCTTATAATTTTCTGTCCTCAATGTAATTTAACGGTAAAAATATCGTTAGCTAAATATCTCATGTTGATGAGGACCGATTCTTGTGATAATTGCTTGTTTAAGATATTCCTGAAAACATCTAACAGGTATTTATCTCCAGAGAACTCTAAAAATTTTATATAAATATTGACCGTCTCGTTAATAAATTCGGATTCCATGAAGTTGCAAAGTCCAAAGTTTATAAGCCCAGATCGACTGACTAACATTATTTATTTGGGTCTGTTGATCGTTGTTTTCAGTGCCAATAATGTTTTTGCCCAATTTGAAGGAAGTTTTAAAGTTGAGCAATATCTCTATACACAAAATGGCCGGGAACAGAAAGAGGGAACAGCAGATGTTTTTATAACCCCTACTCGAATACGTATAAATGGCTTAAATGGATCTAAGATGCCGGCTCAATTTGGGGGACTACGAACAAACTCGATATTAATCCGTTTGGATATGAAAGACTTTATAATTTTCGGACAGAATTCCGAGGCGGTCCAGATAAAGAAGTCAGAAATAGTCAATATGATGGATATGGTCGGTAATCTTACGGGTCAGATGAGTGGTGCGAAAGATGACGATGTTAAAAATAAAAGACAGATTATCAATACTAAAGAGAAGAAACATATTGATGGATTTCCATGTCATAAAATCATCGTTATTGATAAAGAGGGTAAGAATGTTTCGAAATCTGTGGTATGGGTAACACATAAATATGCCGTGAATTGGGGGATGTTAACCGAACCCTGGGGAGATGAGAATTCCGAAATAGCTCCATTCCTTTCGCCAAGTTGGTTACAAAATGGGACCATGCCTATCTATGCCGAGATGTATGATAACGGCATCAAAAAATCGGTATTGAAAGTAATAGATATCAGAAAGAAAAAAGTCGCACCACGCATGATGGAGATTCCTTCTGGTATGCAATTGATGTCGTGGCGACAACTTTTATTACATAATATGTTTGGTAGATAAAAAATATTATTTATTATTTAGCTATTCACCTTCAGCTATAACACCAAGCAGAAAAAAGATTGTACTGGCTTAAACAAGGAAAGCTCCCTTTTTTATTAGTTATAATTATTTTAACCGGGATATTGAGCGGTTGTGCTATCCTGCATAAAACGACTCATCATTATCAATGGACTGACTATAATTACCAAATTATTACCATTGATTCGACGATAACTCCTGATTCTACTATTGCCGCTTATTTAGGACCTTACCGAAAACATGTTAATCAACTGATGGATAAGGTTATTGGTAAGAGTTCCGGTATTTTTACAAAAAATAAACCCGAAGGGACCCTTGGAAATCTTGTAGCCGATGCCGTCCGGGTGGAAGCATCCCTGTTGATGAAAAAAAATATTGATATCAGTGTCATAACCAATTCCAGTATCAAGTACCGTTTGCCTCGGGGGAATATCACAATGCGGATGGTTTATGATATTATGCCTTATAATAATAAACTGGTTATTTTGAAGTTAAATGGCAGACAAATCAAGGATATGGCCGACGAAATAGCCAGGTCTGGCGGGGAACCGGTAAGTGGAATACGAATGAATATTAAAGATGGTAAAGCTACTGATATTCTTATTGGCCGCCATATTTTAAATGATCAACAAATTTATACGGTGGCAACAAACGATTATATGGCTAATGGTGGGGGGGATCTGGCCGCCTTATGGAATCCTATCAGTCGGTACGATAAACAACTATCCATACGAAAAGCAATTGAAGAATATATTAATGACCGTTCTGTTGTCACACCTATAACAGATGGGAGGGTTCGGTAAGTAATGGATCGCAAAACATTTATTAAAAAATCTCTTATAGCCGGTATGGGCTGGGGATTGGTAGGAAAAGGACATTCACTTTTTGCTTCATCTGACCGTAGAATAACGATCTTACATACGAACGACACCCACTCCCATTTAGATCCATTCCCGGTGGAAGCAGGAAAATATGCCGGATTAGGAGGTATTGCCAGACGAGCTACTATCATCAAAAAAATAAGATCTCAGAATCCACATACTTTGTTACTGGATGCCGGGGATGCATTTCAGGGCACACCATATTTCCAATTCTATAAAGGATTTCTCAGCTACAAAATGATGTCGAAACTGGGTTACGATGCTTCGACTCTGGGGAATCATGAATTTGATTACGGAGTTAAAAATCTTACGGAAGCAGCCCAAAAGGCGAATTTCCCACTCGTTTGCGCTAATTATAATTTTACGAATACCTCGTTAGGTTCTATTGTCCGGCCATTTATAGTTCGTGATGTAAATGGAATACAGATAGGAATATTTGGACTTGGTGTCAAATTTAAAGGCCTGGTTTCAGATGCTCATCATAAAGGTATTTATTATCAGGATCCTGTTGAAGCATCGACGAATATGGTAAGGATTTTACGTGAAATGCATAAGTGTGATATGGTAATTTGTTTGAGCCATCTTGGGTTTGATTATAAAGATGATCGTATATGTGATAAGAAATTAGCCCGGCAGGTTAATGGTATTGATCTCATTATTGGCGGACATACGCATACTTTTCTTCCCAAACCTTATGTCGTTCAAAAAGCGAATAATAATCCAACAATTGTAACACAAGTTGGTTTTGGGGGAATAGAACTCGGCAGAATTGATTTTATCTTCGACCGTACCAGGCACATCAAACATTATTATTCCAGCGAGTTAAAGATAGAAGGACCCAATTACGACGGTTCAGCAGGTTGATTAATAAAAGTTATTTACTTTGTAAATATACACGGTCTGAAGGGCTTTTCGCTGTTGCACTATCCTCCAGCGTAATGTAATACCTGTCCTTTCTGATGGACGAATCAGTTTTAAAATTAGTAATAGCAAAATAATGCGATTCTGACGTGTCTGTGATTGTGAAAATTCCGGCTGTATTAATACCTGAATTATGCTGTATCCATAGTTGGTAAAATTGGCTGGAATTTTGAGCGTGTAAATGAGTAACTAACAGCATAGCCCTGTGATTTGCCGGGTTAACAATAATTTTCCCGTAAGCGGATGTGTCCAAAGATGAGCCTTTTAAATAGATAATATTAATTTTGGGGTTTTGAAGGATGGATAACAGGTAATTTTTTTCTTTCAGCTTACTTTGAAGTGTGACCAAATTTTTTTGTTGGTCTTTATCGGTATAATAGAGTTTCGAACTGAAGAAAATGAAACCTACCGCTATTATTAAAAGTACAACTATGATAGTTATGGCTATTTGCGGGCGGTGAATTCCTATGAAATGTGCAATTCTTTCAAAGAATGTTCGCGGCTTGGGGATGAGTTCTTTTTCATTTATATCAGAAAGTTCTTTGATATGGGTTATGAGTTCCTCTTTAATATCGGAAGGTGGTTTTTTTTGATTTATGGCAACAGGCAAGTGCTGTGCTGCCAATTTAAGTTTTTCATAATCCCTTTTTAAATCATCCGGAGCATGTTGTAATAGTCCTTCAAATGTGTTCCGGTCCTTCTCATCCAGGGCATTGAGCACATAAGCGGAGGCGAGATTTAAAAACCTGTCTCTGTCGATGGTCATGATAATGCATCGTTTAATGAGGATACTATTGACATCATCCCATTTTTCATGGAATCCTTAACCTCATATACCGGTACATTCAATGTTTTTGCAATTTCCGATTGATTCAACCCATTGTAATAGGCTAATCGAATAATTTCCTGATCTTCACTGGATAGCTTATTAAATGCTTTCTGAACAGTATGAGATCTTTTTTTAACGGAAGAGACGGCGAGTTTAGAAATATTCTTGTTCTTTATTTTACTTCCATCTTCAACAATGCGTTGACTATCTTCGGGAATCGAATCGGGAAAAGGAGTGCTGCTCAATGCAATTCCTCTTGACAGGTTTAACAACCAGCGGTACACATTACCGCTTTTTGTATTGAAAGAAGAGGCCGTTTGCCAGATTTGCAGGAAGATATTTTCGGTTAACTGTGCCGCTCTCTCTTTCTCTTTACCCGCTGCCAGCATCAGGCTATATACTATTTCAGCATATTTATCATATAAAGCCTCCAACGCCCTCAGGTTTCTCTTGGCTATTTTCTTGATCAGATCCTTTTCGTTACTGGCTGCAGATCTGAATATTTTTTTTAAAGTCATTAGAGCTAAATAAATAAGCACTTTGAATCAAATCCTTAGATATCAAATTATTACGTTATAATTTGTCTGAGAAAATAACACCTATCATCTTTTGTAAAACAAATTGTAACTATTTAACATTCTCTTAATATAACGAAAAACAAAAATTCATATTGGAAATATTATACATAATCTTAATATATCCTGTTTAATTCACGGCAATAAAGGATGAATTACTATTAGGAACTGCCAAATTCATGGTTTTAACGTAATGATCATAAATATTATCCGAGATTAACCTTATATTCTCACTTCTGTTAAAAAGCTTAATCGTTAATTAAAATTTGTATAAAATTTCATGGCAAAAGAAAGAACCTTAGCAATATTAAAACCCGACTGTGTTAAAAAAGAATTAATCGGTGAAGTTATAAAAAGAATTCAGGGCGCCGGTTTTAAAATCGTTGCAATGAAAATGACGCGTTTAACAATGGATACGGCAGGTGGTTTCTATGCTGTTCACAAGGAACGCCCATTTTATGAAGAGTTGTGCAAATTTATGAGCAGCGGACCTTGTGTACCCATGATGCTTGAAAAGGATAATGCCGTAGAAGATTTTCGCAAGCTTATTGGGGCAACAAATCCGGAAGAGGCGGATGAAGGAACGATTCGAAAAGCATTTGCTGACAGCATCGGAGAAAATATCGTTCATGGTTCCGATTCAGTAGAGAACGGTAAAATTGAAACCGCTTATTTCTTCTCCAGTCAGGAAGTGGTTGCCAATATTGCTTAATCGTTTATGAAACGGCGTTTTGTATTCCTCATACTCGGTGTTTTAGGGTTTGTTTTTACGGCAAAAAAAGATTTTGCAGAATCAGCAAAGTATAGATCATTTAAGACTGACACAGCAAACGTAAAAGTTGGTGCACAGGTACTTCTGAATAAGTACTTGTCACAATTGAAGGGTAAACGTGTTGGCCTGGTAATGAATCCTACGGCAAGAGTAGATGGCGTACACATGCTGGATACATTATTGTCGCTTGGTATTCACATCACAGCTCTTTATGCCCCCGAACATGGTTTTCGGGGGCAAAGGGGAGCCGGCGAAACAATCAGAGGTGGGGTGGATAAGGCAACGGGATTACCGGTTTATTCGCTTTACGGAAAAACCAGAAAGCCCACTGGAAAAATGCTGAAAAACGTTGACCTTCTTCTTTTTGATATGCAGGACGTCGGCGCACGTTTTTACACGTATATATCAACACTGGGTTTGGTATTGGAAGCGGCATCTGATCATACTATACCGGTGTGGGTACTCGACCGTCCGGATCCTGCAGGTGGCAATTATGTGGCCGGCTGGATGCTACATAAGAAGTTTAAATCGTTTGTGGGCGAATACCCTCTTCCAATGGCTTATGGCATGACTATCGGAGAATTGGCCAGGATGATGGTTGGCGAACATTGGCTGAAAACGTCTGATAAGCCCAAACTTCGTGTTATACCCTGCGAGAATTATAAGCGTTCCATGCGTTGGCCGCAATTGGGATTAGCCTGGTATCCTCCATCACCCAATCTGCCACGCTATAAAAATGCCCTCGTATATCTTGGTACTTGTCTTTTTGAAGGCACCACCATTTCGGAAGGACGGGGTACTAATTCCCCATTTCTGACAATTGGTTCGCCTTATATAACACTAAAGCAGACAGAGATAGACAGTTTAATGGATATTTACAACGTACACCTCAAGCGTATTTCTTTTATCCCTAAAAGTATTCCTGGTAAATCACTGCATCCAAAATATGAAAACAAGGTTTGTCACGGTGTAAAGATATCATTGACGACAGATGAGATCGATCACTTTGATCCCGTTTCATTTGGCCATTCTCTTCTCAAGTTAATGTTACACCATTCAACAAAAGACCATATCAAACCTTATTTGTACAAGCTAACCGGGACTCGAAAAATTGATCAATATCTTCAAAGTACTGTGAATGAGAATCCTGATTCTTTATGGCAAACCGGTGTCGAAATATTCGAAAAAAAACGCCAAAAATATCTCATATATAAAAACTAACCGATTATTTGCATGGCTTGCACTCCATATGTGTCTCTTGATATTTGCGCCTAACATTTGCTCCGGTTTGTTCGAATGTAAAACACCCCTTTCTAAATCTGGCGGGACAGGATACAATCTCTATGAAGAGGGAAATTGAAGACGAACCTTCGGGTTCGTCAATATTAATCATTGCTCAGTGATAATTGTTCACTGCTCTATGCTTCTCTTACGCTTGATTTCGTAACATACCAAAGCGGCACTCACTGATGCGTTAAGTGATTCAACAGTATTGTCCATCGGGATGTTGATGATAAAATCGCAGTGGCTCAATGTCTTTTCTCTAATGCCTTTTCCCTCACTGCCAATAATAACAGCAGTCGGCATATCATAATCCTGTTCCCAAAATGATTTAGGAGCGTTCTGATCGAGTCCGCAAAACCAGAACCCTTCTTCTTTCAGACGCATAATTGTTTGGTTAAGATTCGTAACCCTTATGATTGGCACCAAACCTGCGGTTCCAGCCGAAGTTTTATAAACTGTAGCATTAACGGGCGCTTGCCGGTGTTTGGGTACAATTACAGCATCTATACCTGATGCTGCAGCGGTTCGTAAAATAGCACCGACATTATGCGGATCTTCTATTTCGTCAAGTAATAAAACGGCGGGTTGTTCATCGATCTTACAATGTGTAATTAACCAGTCATCCAAATCGAAATATGTCACCGGACTTATTTGGGCGACTATACCCTGATCGTTTACATTACCTACAAGATCCTTTAGCTTACGTCCGGGAACATGAATTACAGGAATTCTGTTTTCAGAAGAAAGACGTTCGATGTTCTTAATAAAACTGGTATTACTTTTGGTACGAATAAAGATTTTATTAATCTTCTTGGGAGTTCGTGTTAAAGTATCTTCAACGGGATGTTTGCCAAAAATGTAAAAATCAGAGGATTCCATATATGGTTAAATATTTTGGATAAAAAATTGAATTACTTGTAATTATACTCTTGAATCTAATCGAACATCTCATTATCTATAAGTATGATAACAAATCATAAAAATAGGAAGGTAGATTCAAAACCGGTTCGTGTCAGAAAGGTAAGAAGATTTTCACATCCTATTCCCACATTTCGGAAATTTGTTGGTATTATCAGAAGAAATAATCCACTTCTGATCAATTCTGCCGTCATTCAAACACTTGTTGGATTGAGTATCGTCTTTATTTCTGTAGTGGGACATATTCAGCCGTTATGGCTGGCTTCCGTCATGAGCATAACAGGAAGTATCACAATGATGTTTGGAGCATATCTGTGGTATGATATGTTACATGATAAAAATGATATGGATGATCTGTTTAAGGAAGCAATCAGGAGGGTAATAAATTCACAGAATTAGTTATATTCAATGCCAAATCATTAACTATTCTGCTGAAATATTACAATGGAAAATTTTACTGAAGAAGATAAAAAACGGTTTGAAGGGTATATTAAACTATACGTTGACGATGACGTAACCGAAGTTCAGGGTAAGATTGAGGCTCTTCAAAAAAGGGATCAGAAATTATGGTTTTATTTATTGGCTAATGTGGTTGCGGTTTTACTGTTCGCCTCTTCTTATTTTATGGGAGACAGCCACATGGGAAATACTTTGTATATCATCTTATTAGTTGTTTTTGGTATTAATGTCCTGGTTATTTTTTACCAAAAATCACAGATCAGGAGAACGATAAAATACGTTCAGGAAGGCGAATAGTTAATTTGAACGATAGCATTTTAGTGATATTTACAGACTGACAAATTGTGACTGGTAACCTCGTTTCTCCAATCAAAAACATGCATCTTGCTCATAGCCCTGACCATCAGGTTTTGATAATTGCCCATAGAGGTGCGAGTGCTTACTATCCAGAGAATACCATGATCGCATTTCGAAAGGCCGTTGAAATGAAAGCGGATATGTTAGAGTTGGACATACAGCTATCCCGGGATGGTATTCCGGTTATATTTCATGATGACACGCTGGAGCGCTGTACCGGCCAAATTGGGAAGATAAGTGATTATGCATTAGCCGAATTGAAGGAAATGGACGCCGGTTCATGGAAATCACCCGATTTTACCGGTGAACAGATTCCGGCACTTGAGGAAGTACTGGAATTTGCTAAAAATAAGATTACGGTTAATATTGAAATTAAACCAGGTTCCGATTCAAATGGAATAGCACAAAAGGCCCTGAGGCTGGTTAAAGACTATAAGATGGAGCATTATGTGCTGTTTTCGAGTTTCGATCCGGAGATACTTATTCGTTTAAGGACGCTATCTGATACTATTCCGATTGCCTTACTTTATGAAAAAAATAATCACCGGGACAGAAATGTTTTTGATTTTATTTCAAAGTATGAAATAAATGCATTCAACTGTTCACGGTGGTCAATCAAAAAGAGTTGGATAAAAAAGTTAAAGAGAAAACATATTCCGGTGTTGATTTATACCGTGAATAGCCGCTGGCAGATGAAGAAATTTATTAAACAGGGTATAACAGGTATTTTTACCAATAAACCTGATTTATTACGAAGTCAATTAGTAGTTTTCAATAAGGCAAAACAAGATAAATAGCGTGTTTTATATTTGTCATTTACCTCTTTATATAATTCGTGTTTTACAATCAGCAAATTAATACTTAAATATTAGGGATGAAGCGGCAGGCTATTCTTATTATATTAACCGCCGTTTGTAATGAAACCGCGCTATCTATATAAAGTTTTGAAAGCTGATAGCAATTAGCATATATTAATTATCCATTCACTTGATATAAATATTCTCAATGGCAACGAAATATATTTTTGTAACCGGAGGAGTTACCTCATCACTTGGTAAAGGAATCATCTGTGCATCATTAGGACGATTACTCGTAGCCCGCGGACTTCGTGTCACTATTCAAAAACTGGATCCGTATATCAATGTTGATCCTGGAACGATGAATCCCTATGAACACGGTGAGGTATATGTAACGGATGACGGCGCGGAAACGGATCTTGATCTCGGTCATTACGAACGTTTCCTGGATATCTCAACTTCACAGGAAAATAATGTTACGACCGGACGTATTTATTATGATGTAATCACCAAAGAACGGCAAGGCGCTTATCTCGGTAAAACCGTACAAGTCATTCCTCATATCACCGATGAAATTAAATCACATGTGCTTGCTCTCGGAAACTCGGGAAATTATGATGTCGTCATTGTTGAAATCGGTGGTACGGTTGGTGACATTGAAGGGTTACCCTATATCGAGGCGATGAGACAAATCCGGTATGAAGTCGGACGGAAAAACACTCTTTCTATTCACCTGACTTTGATTCCTTATTTGAAAGCTGCCGGCGAGTTGAAAACAAAACCTACCCAACACTCGGTAAAAACATTATATGAAGTAGGACTTCAGCCTGATATCCTGGTTTGCCGTACGGAAGTGGAGTTGGATAATACCATTCGACAAAAGATCGCACTCTTTACGAATGTTGAAATTGAAGATGTCATTGCTTCGGTTGACGCCGAATCAATTTACCAGGTTCCTTTATTAATGAAGGAAGAAGGGCTTGATCGAAGGGTCATTGACAAGCTTGATTTAAAAGCGGAAGAGCCCGAACTGGATAGCTGGGTGGACTTTGTAAAAGCTGTATTAAATCCATCACAGAAGATTAAAATTGCTCTTGTCGGGAAATATGTTGAACATCACGACGCATACAAATCAATTTATGAAGCTTTTATTCATAGTGGTGCGGTAAACGGCTGTAATGTAGAAATTGATTGGATACAGTCGGAAGAACTGACAAATAATAATATTAGCAAAAAACTCAAAGGTGTATCAGGTGTCCTGGTCGCACCCGGTTTTGGTGAACGAGGTGCGGAAGGCAAAGTCGCTGCTGTTAAATATGCCAGAACCAACAAGATTCCGTTTTTTGGAATTTGCCTGGGAATGCAATGTGCTGTTGTTGAGTTTGCGCGTAATGTTTGCGGTTGGGATAATGCTAATAGTACAGAGTTTGATAAAGATTCACCTTACCCAATAATTGATTTAATGCCCGATCAACGGGATATATGTGATATGGGCGGCACCATGCGCCTCGGTTTGTATAATTGCCGTTTAAAAGAAGATTCAAAAGCTCATGAAGCCTATGGCCTGGAAGAAATAAAGGAACGACACAGGCATCGGTATGAGGTTAATAACTCGTTACGTTATAAACTGACCGAAGAGGGAATGAGCTTTACCGGATTTAATCCCGAGAAAGATCTTGTCGAGATAATAGAATTGCCGAATCATCCGTGGTTTGTAGGTGTTCAGTTCCATCCGGAATTACGCAGCACGGTAAATCGGCCTCATCCTCTTTTTGTGAATTTTGTGAAGGCTTGCCTGGAATATGCTAAAGAGAAAAAATTAGCAGAAAAAATACCGGAGAGAGATCTCGTTATTTAACTGAAATGTAAGTCCTGTTTTTATGAGTGATTCCCCGTTTTCGAATCGTGTACGAGTCAGAGTTAATGGCTTACTTGTTCGACAACGGTCGTTACTGATGGTAAAGATGAATACACCTACCATGGACGAGCCTTTTTGGATGCCACCCGGTGGTGGCTTGAAATTCGGTGAGACGATGGAAGAAGCGGTTCGCCGTGAAATGAAGGAAGAAACAGGATTACAGGTGAAAGTAAATGAATTGCAGTATGTGTCAGAGTATGTTCGCCCGCCGTGGCACGCTGTTGAGTTTTATTTTAATAGCGAGTTAATAGACGGCGAAGTGGCTCTGGGGGAAGACCCTGAGTTGATCGGACAAATCCAGTATCTGCAGGATATTAAATTTATCTCATTTAAGGATTTCCCATCGTTTAATATTGCACCTCCCTACCTTAAAGAACATTTTGTACAGGATTACATCAGTGGGAAAAAAGAAACAACCTTCTATCGTGAGGAATATGATTCAGATGATGATTAGGTTTACCTTGAGATAAGAAATAAGCGTTTGAACCAGATCCACAAAGTTTTAAATTTTTTGTGGATCTTATTTTAAATAAGAAATTCACTGATTATCAAATCGCTCGTTAAGATCTAATTCCAAATGAATCTGATAATCCTGATATAATTCATTCCATTTGGCATCGGTCACCTTAAAACCCTCATTAAGGCCAAGGATCAACATCCCTTTGTGTTTATTCGGGAATGTGTCATAACTGAATAATTTATATTTCAATTGATACGCATCAAACATCATAAGATGTAGTAGCTTACGAGCGATGCCCTTTTTCCGAAAGGCAGGTAAAACGCCGCCTTTGGCAGAGTAATAAACTTTACTCCTTCGTCCGTAACCTATTTTAAATCCAACCGGTACCTCATTATAGGTAGCTAAATAAACTAATATATCAGGATGATGATATTGATTGATTATACGGTCCTCGCTGAATATGATACGGTTTATTTCCTTCAGCCGGTGAACATCAGTTCGCCCGTATCTTGTAAAGTCGATATCGTAAAGGGAAATTTCTAAACCCTGCATTTTTTTAATGATGAAGTGAAAAATCGAAAAGAAAAATAAATTCTTATTACCTTATGTACATTATCTCAAACCCTTAATCGAGTAGTGGTATGAATTCAAAATTTCTGTTTCTCATAACCATTTTTCTGATATCAATGATAGCTTGTCAAAAAGACAAAAGTAAAACTATGATTATACATAATATAACAGGTTATACAATACAAGGCGATAGTCTTATATCATTTAATGCTATGGCGTTTGCAAACGGTAAGGTATTGGATCAGGGAAATTATGAATTATTAAAAGATAAATACCCGGATGCTAAAAGTTATGATGGAGGTGGTAAAGTATTACTACCCGGACTTATTGACGCACACGGACATGTATTAGGACTCGGGTACTCACGTCTGGATGTTGATTTAGTGGGAACACGGTCTTTGAGTGATGCTCTTCAGCGTGTGGCCGATTATGACAAAAAATATCCTGATTTAAACTGGATTCGGGGCAGAGGTTGGAATCAGGAATTGTGGACCGAAGATAAATTCCCAACAGCCAAAGAATTGGATAATATCGTTTCGGATCGACCGGTTTGGCTCGTTAGAGTAGATGGACATGCAGGATGGGCTAATTCAAAGGCGCTTGAAGAAGCGCACTTGACTAAGGATACGAAGGATCCGGTCGGCGGTAAAATAATGCGTGATACAAATGGTAATCCAACAGGTATTTTAGTAGATCACGCTATGGATCTCATGGAAAAAATACTACCGGCCCGAACGGAACATGAAGATTCCCTGGCTCTTGAAGAAGCCTTAGACAGATTGCGAGAAGTAGGGTTAACCAGTGTGGGCGATGCCGGGATACCGGTCTCAACGTATAATCTCTACAAAAAATTTGTGGATCAAAGAAAGATGACCAGCCGGATTTACGCCATGATTCTTATGCAGGAACCCGACTTCAAAATACTCTCGAAAAACGGTCCGGTTACCAGTTATGGAAATGATTTATTGTCATTACAAAGTGTAAAAATTTATTCTGATGGCGCACTTGGCAGTCGTGGGGCCGCGATGCTGCGACCTTATTCTGATGATCCGGGAAATAAAGGCTTGTTATTCCATACGCAGGATGAGTTGAATAAAATGGTGGATACGGCGGTATCAAAAGGATATCAGGTTAACATTCATGCGATTGGCGATCGTGCAAATCGTGAAGTCCTGGATGCTTTTGGACAAGCCGAAAAGAAATATGGTGAACACGGCCTTCGAAACAGGGTGGAACATGCACAGGTAGTGGCACCGGAAGATATACCGCGGTTCAAATCATTACACCTAATCGCTTCGATGCAGCCTACGCATGCCACCAGTGATAAAAATATGGCGGTAGATCGCATTGGCAAAGGCAGAATGAAGGGAGCTTATGCATGGCAGACCTTCGAAAAACAAGGCACTGTTGTAGCTGGCGGTTCTGATTTTCCTGTTGAGTCAGCCAATCCGTTTTTTGGCCTTTACGCAGCTGTTACACGAGAAGACACGACCGGTAATCCGCCTGGTGGCTGGTATCCCGAAGAAAAGTTATCCCGTTTGCAGGCTTTTAAGGCATTTACTATAAACGCTGCATATGCCCAGCATCAGGAGAACATTATCGGAAGCCTTGAAAAGGGTAAATGGGCGGACTTCATTCTGGTGGATAAAGACTATTTTAAGATACCTGAAAGTGATATCTGGAAAATTAAGGTACTTGAAACGTGGCTGGCCGGTAAAAAAGTTTATAGTAAGATGTAACTATTTTTAAAAATAATTTTAATTATTGATTATGAATATCAGAGTTGCTCAGTTGAACCCGATAGTGGGTGATATTGATGGAAACAAGCAAAAAATTATTAATATTCTTCGTCTGGCTGAAAACGATCGAATTGATCTGTTGATTTTACCCGAACTGGGTTTATTGGGATATCCGCCAATGGATTTATTAGAGCGGGAGTCGTTTCGAGATTATGTATATAAGGTAAATGAGGAAATTATAGCTCTGACAAAAGAGACAGCCCTTATATTTGGCACAATAACGCCAAATCAGAAACCTACCGGCCGAAAAATGTATAATGCCGCCATTATGGCTCATAAAGGGCGTAAACTTGCTGAAGTGCACAAGACATTGCTACCGACATATGATGTATTTGATGAGTATAGATATTTTGAAGCTAATGAAGAATGGGAACCAATTGATTTTAAAGGAATACGATTTGGTTTGACCATTTGTGAAGATATATGGAATCATCAAAATGAATATGAATATCATCTCTATAATATTGCACCTGCAAAAAAACTAAAAGATGCAGGTGCACAGGCTTTAATAAATATTTCGGCATCTCCATTCACCAAACGTAAGCCCGAATTACGTTTAAAAATGTTAAAGGGACATGTTATGGGGTTGAAGATGCCCATATTTTATGCAAATCAGGTAGGTGCCAATACTGAAATAATTTTTGACGGTGATTCTACAATCCTGAATGCAGATGGTTCACTATGTGAACGGGCTTGCTTGTTTGAGGAAGACTATATCGATGCCCGTTTGAATGAAACCGATATGACGGTAGAACCTGTTACGAACCGGCAAGGTTCGAATATGGGAAGTGAAGAACGGTTATTTCGCGCACTGGTTCTTGGTTTAAGAGATTATATGAATAAATTAAAAGTTGCTAAAAAGGTGATTGTTGGGTTAAGCGGAGGCATCGATTCCGCACTTGTTGCTGCTATTGCAACTGAAGCACTTGGTGCCGATATGGTTATGGGCGTTACGATGCCATCTAAGTTCTCATCCGGAGGTAGTATTACCGATTCACAACTATTAGCGGGAAATCTGGGTATGGAGATTCATGAGTTAGCGATTAAGAAAATATATGATGCCTATCTGGATGCCTTAGATCCTTTATTTAAAGGTACGGAGTTTAATGTAGCGGAAGAAAATATCCAAAGCAGGACAAGAGGGGTAATTCTCATGTCGATTTCAAATAAATTTGGATATATGGTATTAAATACTGGAAATAAATCAGAAATGGCCGTAGGTTATTGCACCTTATATGGTGATATGGCCGGTGGCGTGTCTGTTATCTCTGATATTTATAAAACAGAAGTTTATGATATCAGCCGATGGTTGAATTCCGATTACTATAAAAAAGAAGTGATCCCGGAAACGATCATCAATAAGGCACCAAGCGCTGAACTACGTCCTGATCAGAAAGATACCGATTCGCTTCCGGAATATGAACTGCTTGATGGTATACTAAAAGCTTATATAGAAGAACAGCGCTCACAAAAAGAGATCATATCCATGGGATATGATTCTGAAATTGTAGAAAAAATAGTACGTATGGTCGATTTGAATGAGTATAAGCGCAGACAGGCGGCTCCGGGTTTTCGTGTCAGTCCAAAAGCATTTGGTATAGGACGACGAATGCCTATAGTTCAGAAGTGGACCGGACATGAACGTGCAACACATTCAAATGGCACTACACTTTGAGTTGATCACATTTTTTTCTTAAAATAGGTTAAATTAAAGGGTGCGGTGTAAATATATTATATATTATCATCTTATAAGGTTCGTATATATAATTGACCGTTAATGTAGACTGAAAAAGTAACTTTTTTCGAAATTCGTATAAAAAGTGGGTATTATTGTTTCGTGCTGTACGAACGATTCATTATATTTAGCACAAATAATCATTATCCCACTTCGATTATTACCAAGTAAAATATTAATACCAGATTTAAAAACGGTTTAGAATGCTGAGAAAGGTCTCGTTACTGCTCTTCACGTTATTTCTCTGTCAAACGAAAGTTTTTAGCCAAACAGTTGATAAGAGTGATACGACAATAAAAATGCTTCCAATGCCGGACGTCCGGTTACCCTATAATAATCCTATTGAGCCCAGTCAAAGTGATAACCTTGCTCGCCATTCAGCGTTACCGGTGCTTAACAGTTATCAGAAAAAGATTATTCAGAATATAGCGGATATCTATAAAATCCATGTATTAGCGCTAGAGGCCCAGGTATCCAATGATCCATTAAGTGCTGAAAAGTATATTAATCAGGCTTTGTCATCCATCCAAAAAATGTTGGATGATTATCCTGAAGTTCAATCTGACAGGCGATTTACAGAGTTATACCGCACGGTAATGACCGAATACCAGGAGTTCTACGGTATTTCTCAACCCGTTAATGAAGAAAAGGGTGATATTTTTGCCATCAGGGATGAGATGTTTTCGGAAGATAATAATTGGTTCAATGAAGACTATTTTGTATTGCCGGATCACATAAAAGAAAATAAATCTCCTGTACCTCTTCCGATTAATAAACAGGTTAAAAATCATCTTGCCTATTTGTGGATTAAGCATCCGGAAGTCATGCAGCGGTGGTTACAGAGGGCACAAGTATACCTGCCTATGATGAAAAAGATATTTAAGCAGGAAGGTATCCCAACCGATTTGGTTTATATGTCCATGATTGAAAGCGGATTAGTACCCTACGCACGCAGCAGGGCCAGGGCTGTGGGAATGTGGCAGTTTATTCGATCTACCGCTAAAATGTATGGGCTGGAAGTTAACTGGTGGATCGATGAACGGCGTGATCCGGTTAAAGCTACTAAAGCGGCTGCAGCCTATTTAAAGGATTTGTATAAATTATGGGGTAATTGGCACTTGGCTATTGCAGACTATAATGTTAGTCCATACAGAATAAAACGAGCCATACGAGCCAGCAATGGAGTTGAAAATTACTGGAAGATATATCATTACCTCCCCAGAGAGACCAGGGGTTATGTTCCATCATATATTGCCACAACTATTATTGCCACACATCCCAAGCAATTTGGGTTTAAAAAAGACTATGGGGAAACACCATATCAGTATGATATTGTAAAAATAAAAGGATCCGTTGATCTGGGTATTCTCGCTAAATGTGCAGGTATTACAACCGATTCACTCAAAGATATGAATCCTGAGTTATTACGATGGGCCACACCTCCGGGTAAAGATGCCTATCCTTTGAAAATACCGGCTGGTGATAAGCAAACATTCCTTGCCAAATATAAGAATGTTCCCAGTTCCCAAAAACGCCAGGTTCTGGTACATACTGTTAAACGCGGGGAAACACTTGGACATATTGCAAGCAGGTATGGTACTTCCGTAAGGGCGTTATTTGCAGCAAATAAAAATTTATCACGTATTATTTATCCCGGACAAAAAATTGCGATACCGTTACCACCAAGCAGTAATATTAAAATTTCGGCTAATGAACCCTCGTTGATAAATGGTAATACCCGGTATACGGTTTCTAAAAGACGATCCCGATATTCACATCCTTCCCATTCTTCTTTATTGTATTATACCGTTAAAAAAGGTGATAATATTGGTTATATTGCAGAGTGGTATAATACATATGCATGGAAAATAAGATCATGGAATCATACCGGTAATTTAATTAGAGTTGGACAAAAATTACGTATTTATGTACCGTCCTCAAAGAAAAGCTACTATGCAAAGGTTAATCGTATGTCTTTTGCAGCCAAGCAGGCAAGAGAGAAAAAGGGTGGTAAATCGAATGTAAGACTTGCTAATTCAGGAAAATACATTAAATATACTGTTAAGAAGAATGATAATCTCTCGGATATCGCCAATGCATATAATACTTCAATACATGAATTAAAGCGTATTAATCATTTACATTCATCAAGAATATATGTGGGTCAAACAATTCTGATTAAACGGAATGACTGACCGGGAGAAAATGGAATATGAAATTTTGGAAAAGGCGTTATATAGCCATTATCGCCATAGTATTGGTGGCTGTCACCAGTGTTGGTTATACCTATTCTGACGTCTTTTTTCAGATTAAGAAAAGCCTGACCATTTTTGGTGATGTTTTTCGTGAAGTATCCCTGAATTATGTTGATAAGATAGATCCCCCAAAATTGATGGGTACCGCGGTGGATGCCGTACTGCAGACACTCGATCCGTATACTGTATTTATCGACGAATCGGATAACCAGGAAATAAATATTATCACGAAAGGTAAATATGCCGGAGTGGGGCTGGAAGTTGGTGCCAGAGGAGGCAACCTGGTCGTTATAGCACCTCTGGATGGTTATCCCGCTTATCGTAAAGGTGTTAAAGCCGGTGATATCATCTTGTCGGTTAATGGACAATCGATCGAAGAATTATCACCAGAGGAACTTCAAAATCAACTCAGAGGTGAAGCAGGTACCAATCTTAGTTTGACGATAAAACGTTATGGTGTGGACCAACCGTTGACATTCGATCTTATCCGTGAAGAAATTATTATACATAATGTTAAGTATTATGGATTTACTGATAGTAGTAAGACCATAGGTTATATTCTTATCAGCCACTTTTCTGAAAATACAGCTGAGGAAGTAACTGAGGCGATAAAAAACTTACAAAAGCAATCCAGGCTGGATGGACTTATACTGGACTTGAGAAATAATCCCGGCGGATTATTATCCGAAGCAGTCAAGACTGTTGATCTATTTGTAAAACCGGGCCTTGAAATTGTAAGGATTAAGGGTAGGGAAGTCGAAAGTAATACGCCTTATTATTCATCTGAGATGCCATTATATGGTTCTAAACCATTAGTTGTATTACAGAACAATGGTAGCGCAAGTGCCTCCGAAATTGTTGCAGGGGCATTACAGGATCTTGACAGGGCCGTCATTATTGGAGATAATAGCTTTGGTAAAGGATTGGTTCAGGTAATTAAGCCCTTGTCCTACAATACGGCCTTGAAAATTACGACTGCTAAATATTATACTCCAAGCGGAAGATGCATACAGGCTATCAATTATAATCATGATGAAAATGTAAGTAATGGGGCAAGTAAAATCCCCGATTCACTTAGAAGAGCATTTAAAACCCGAAATGGTCGAACTGTTTTTGATGGTACGGGTATTGAGCCGGATGTTTACATAAAAGAACATAAAGAAAAATTATTGGAAATTGCTTTGCAACAACATAGTTTGTATTTCTTTTATGCAAATGAATATGTAGCTAAACACAAGGATTTTAATGTTAAGCAAAGTAGCGATTCGTTATACGATTCGTTTAGAAAGTTTATTAAAGAGAAAAAATTCTCATTGCAAACGCCGGCCGGACAGATGATTGCCCATTTACGGGAACAATTAAAGGATCCGGCAATTGAAGAAAAAGCAAAAACAAATTTAAATGATTTGGAGCAACTTGTAGCTATTCGTAATAATGAAGAAATGAAGCGAGAAGCTCCTGGTATAAAAAAACAATTATATTTAGAGTTGGTATCGAGGTACAAAGGTACGAAGGGAAAGATAGAAGCAGAATTGCAGTTTGATACGTATATTCGAATGGCTGTAAAAGTGTTGAACAATCGACCAGAGTACAACAAGATACTTGCTGTTAAGAATTAATGAATAAATTGAAAAAAGCTGACCTCCACATACATACAACTGCATCAGATGGTAGATTAACTCCCGTTGAAATAGTAAACCTCGCATTACAAAAAGATTTGGAAATCATTTCTATCACTGATCATGATACGATAAAGGGGTATAAGGAGGCATTACCGGAAGCGGAGAAATTAGGCATCGAGATGATACCGGGTGTGGAAATTACATCCGACTATGAGGATGAAGAATGCCATTTGCTTGCATATTGTTTTGACCTCGATAATGAAAAGCTTACATCCTTCCTGTATAGTCAGAGTAAAATTAGAATTGATCGCGCCGGTAAAATTATTGAAAAACTGAATAAATTAGGTTTTGATATCACCTATGATGAAGTCAAAGCTATGGCCGGAAGAGGTGTGATAACACGGCCCCATATCGCGGCTGTTATGGTTGAAAAAGGTTTTGTCTCAAATCAAAAAGTAGCATTTATTCGTTATTTAGGCAATCACGCTCCGGCCTATTACAAATGTGAGTATAAATCTGTTGAAGAAGTGATACGTTTGGTTCATGATGCAAACGGGGTCGTTATCCTTGCTCATCCGTCAAGAAATTACAGTGACAGGGACCTGGAAAAATTCATCAGTCTTGGGATCGATGGTTTTGAATATATTCATCCGAGCCATGATTATGAGCTTCAAAAAAAATATGAGCAATTGGCTGAAAAAAATAATTTATTAAAAACCGGCGGCAGCGATTTTCATGATACCAAATTTGATGATAAATTCAATTTTGGTGTAATCGCAGTAAATTCTTCAATTGCAAAACATTTAGTAGATTATAGTTTGGATCGTAAGCATTTTCATTCATCTTTATAACAAAATTATCATAAAATGGGAGTAAAAACCATAGAAGGTTCATTTGAAGAGCATGATGTCAATGTTGCCCTTGTTGTGTCTCGGTGGAATGAATTCATAACCGGGCGCTTGAAGGATGGGGCTGTTAAATCATTGATAAGACATGGAATTCCGGAAGAAAATATAACAGTGGTTAATTGTCCGGGAGCTTATGAGATACCATTGACAGCACAAACGCTATTAGATACAGGTAAATTTGACGGTATCGTTTGTCTTGGAGCTGTTATTCGTGGTGCCACTCCCCATTTCGATTACGTTTGTAATGCCGTTAATAATGGTATAAGCCAGCTTAATTTATCTTCAGGCAAGCCGGTAACTTTTGGAGTTTTAACAACAGATACAATAGATCAGGCTATAGAGCGTTCAGGAACGAAAGCAGGTAATAAAGGTGAAGAGGCCTCCTCGGCACTTCTGGAGATGATTTCATTAATAAATAAAATAAATCAATGAGATTAGGGCTTGAATTCGCTTTAATAAAATTCTAATATGAATTTCTGTAATTTAGAACTGTAAAAAACCCTTTGTGAAAGCAATATCGTTAAATAAAGATTCTCAAACTGAAGAGGATCGACTCAAGCAATCACAACTTAAAGCTTCCGGAGAAATCCCGGATCATATCGCCATTATTATGGATGGCAATGGTCGATGGGCGAAACATAAAGGAAATCTTCGGGTATATGGCCATAAAGTAGGTGTCGATTCCGTACGGGATATCACCGAGGCCAGTGCCCAGTTGGGAGTTAAATATCTGACTCTCTATGCTTTTTCCACCGAAAACTGGAAACGTCCAATGCACGAGGTTAGTGCATTAATGCAGATCTTGATTAAAACCCTTCGTAAAGAAGCCCGTAAATTGAATGAAAATGATATTCGGTTAACAGCAATTGGCCAAATAGACAGGTTTCCGGCAAAATGCCGTCTTGAGTTGCAGGAAGCAATGGAAATGACAAAAGACAATAAACGCATGGAATTATGTCTGGCCTTGAGCTATTCCGGCAGATGGGATATAACACAAGCTGTTCAGAAACTTGCACAGAAAGTAGCCGATGGCGAGCTTAAACCCGATGAAATAACCTCCGGTATGATTGGGGGTAATCTGTCTACGGGTAATGAACCCGATCCGGATTTAATTATAAGAACAAGCGGAGAGTATCGCATAAGTAATTTTTTACTATGGCAACTGGCTTATTCGGAGTTTTACATAACAGAAACATTCTGGCCTGACTTCAGGCGTGATGAGTTGTATGAAGCCATAGCTTCCTATCAGAAAAGAGAACGACGATATGGTAAAATATCAGAACAGGTAAGTAATAATGGTTCTCAGGTTGGGTAATTCTCGTAATTATTTATCATATACCGAAGTCGTTATTCAAACAAAATTATAACAAAGTATATTTAATTTCAGGCGTGGATATCAGTCAGATTAAAAAACATATAATATTATTAGTAATAGTTAGTGGCATTAGTTCCTGGATGGTTAATCGGGCAATGGCACAAGTATCGCAACAGGATACATCCCAGGTTAATATTGTAAACCCCTTAGATGAGGTGCAGGAACAGTATGTCATTAAAGATATTAAAGTTGAAGGGGCTAAAAACTACAGTGATAATTTTATTATCACGACCTCGGGTTTAAGCGTTGGAGAGTCTATTCAAATACCCGGTCCTAAGATTGGTACGGCTATCAAGAATCTGTATCAAACAGGACTTTTTTCGGATGTCAAAATATTACAGACGAAAACAGAGGGAAACCAGATTTATCTGAAGATAATTGCCAAAGAACAGCCCCGCCTGGCATCTTTTAAATTTGATGGCATTAAACGATCCGAGAAAAAAGATTTGAAGGACAAGATGTCATTAATGACTGGCTTCGCTGTTACTCAATCATCCAAAATGCAGGCGAAGAATACCATTAAACGCTTTTTCGCCGGTAAGGGGTATCGGGGAACGACCGTAAATATCAAGGAAATTCCAACGGATACGGTTCATAACCGTGTTGAACTAGCTTTCGATATTCATAAAGGAAAACGTCTCGAAATTAAAAAGATTCAATTTGAAGGTAATAAAAACTTCTCCGGACATAAGTTGCGAAAAGAGCTGAAAGGGGTAAAACAGGATGCATGGTGGCGCTTCTTTTCAAAAGCGTTATTTAAAAAGGATAAATTCGAAGAAGCTAAAAAGCATTTAATAGATTTTTACCATAAAAATGGTTACCGGGATGCAAGAATCGTTAATGATTCGGTGTATGTATACGATTTTAAACCCGGAAAAAAAGGAATAGGGATCAATATAGATTTACAGGTTGGCCCCCAATATTTTATCCGAAATATAACATGGGATGGAAACACTGTTTATACCGATCAGCAGTTGACACAATCGCTGGATATGCATAAAGGGGATGTGTTTAATGAAGAAAAAATGCAAAATAATATCTCCATGAATAAACAGAATTCCGATATAACCAGTTTATACCAGAATATCGGTTACCTGTTTTTTCAGGTGCAACCGGAGGTAGATGTCGTCGGGCGCGATTCCGTAGATCTTCATTTTCATATCACTGAAGATAAAATTGCCCATATTAAGCAGGTTGAGATTCATGGTAACACGAGAACGCATGATGATGTAATCAGAAGAAACCTGCGTACGTTACCGGGGGCCAAATACAGCCGTTCCAATATTATGCGTTCTGTACGGGAGCTGGCGCAGTTGAAGTATTTTGTTTCAAAAGATATCAAACCGGATCTCGATTACGATTATCAGAATAAGACGGTTAATGTTATTTATAATTTGAAAGAGTCCACCGGAACAGACAACTTTGAATTTTCCGGCGGTTTTGGTGGCCGCGGTATAGGACTTATTTTATCAGCTCGTTTGAATTTCAATAACTTCTCTATTCAGAATATTGGAAATAAAGATGCCTGGAACCCCTTGCCCAGCGGCGACGGACAAAAGCTTTCGTTGGGTGCCCAGGTTACAGGTGGCGGTTATCAGAGCTATAATGTAGGTTTCCAGGAACCATGGGTTGGCGGTCGCCCAATCTCATTGGGTTTCAATGTACAGTACAGCTTATATAAATATACTGATTATTATAGCGGTGTACGGAGATACGATAAACTTTTCAGCACGAGTTTATATTCCACACGGCGTTTAAATTGGCCGGATGACTATTTTACCCAGACGACATCACTTAAATACCAGAATTATAACGTTCGTAATTCTTACTATAATGAGAATGGTAAATTATCCACATTAACATTAAGTGAAACCATCGAACGTAACTCTCAGGATAATCCAATTAATCCGACTAGCGGATCGAAATTGACGTTGACGGGTGAAATTGCTCCACCAATAGGTAAGTTCTCGCAATATTATAAAGTGACATTTAAGTATCTCCACCACACGCCGATTGTAGGCAAGCTTGTTTTCACAAACGGAATAGAGATAGGCCATATGGGATGGCTTGGAAAAAGTAACAGAAGCCCCTATGAACGTTTCTATCTCGGTGGTACACCGTTGCAACAACGTCAAACGTTTACAAGGGATAATATTGACTTAAAAGGATACCCGGGAGGATTTGGCGGTTCTATTTCACCTTATGTCAATGGAAACCCGGTTGGTGGTACTATGTATACTAAATATATGACGGAAATGCGTTATCCTGTTGTAAGTAATGATCAAGTACAATTAATTCCATACATGTTTGCAGAGGGTGGTAATGCATATCTTGGATTCCGTAACTTTGATCCTTTTAAGATCAAAAGAGCAGCTGGTTTTGGATTGCGTATTTATTTACCGATTCTGGGCCTTGTTGATCTGAGTTATGGTTATCGTTTTGACGGCATACCCAACACAAATGTTCAACCGGGCCAATGGGAATTCCTGTTTAATATCGGATCACCATTCTAATGCGTAGAATTTCTAAATGTGTCATATTATTAATTCCGGCTTTATTGATGTTCGGTACATCTGTTGTGTGTGCCCAGAATCAAAAAATCGGTTATATAGATTCTGATTATATCTTATCAAAGATACCCGAATATTCTGGTATTAAAGATCATCTTCAAACATTGAGTAAAGGATGGAAAGATCAGATACAGAAGATGCAGGAGAAAATCGATCAGATGCAGAAAGATTATGAAGCGAAAGAAATTCTCTATACCCCTGAAGTTCGTAAAGAGAAGAAAAAAGATATTCAGGAAAAAGTAGATGCCAAAAAAGCGTTTGTCGATAGTAAATTCGGACCAAACGGCGAATATTTTCAAAAACAGAAAGAATTATTACAACCTCTGCAACAAAAAATAATTGATGCCGTTAATAAAGTTGCACAACGGGAGGGATATGATTTTGTTTTTGATCGTTCCGGTGATTATTTGTTTCTTTATACTCGTTCAGAATGGAATTTGAGTGATAAAGTTCTCCTTCAATTGGGAATCCAGGTAGATGAATCAAGCAAATAATTAAAAATCTTACTATTATCACGCACAGTCTTTTTTTAAAATCAAATATATATCTATGAGTTCTATCAAATATAAAGTTACACTGGCGGCGGCCTGTTTATTGTTTTTACTGCCAGGGCTTTCTCAGGCACAATTACGTATAGGATATATGAGTCCTCAAAAAGTGCTTAATGCGTTGCCTGAAACCTCAGCAATTCAGAAGAAATTGAATACCTATCTTCAACAGAAGCAGGCAGATTTTTCCAAGAAACAAGCTGATTTGCAAAGCCAGGTAGAAACCTACCAGAAAAAAAAGGCCAGTTTAAGTAAAGAAGAAGATCAAAAGGAACAACAACGTCTTACGAAAATTAATCAAAGTCTTGATCAATACCGGCAGCAAATATCACAGGACCTGCAGAAAAAACGCAGCCAGTTGCTCGGACCTGTTCTGGATAAGGTTAACGGGGCTATTAAAGACGTGGCTGATAGTATGAAGCTTGATTTTGTTTTCAATAAAGAAACTGATCAGGGGGAATCAATTTTGATGTATGTATCCCAAACAGGGGAGCAAAAATACGATATTACGCAAAAAGTAATAGATAAACTCACAAACAAATAACTGAGAAGAAATGATAAAGAGAAGTATAGCATTAGGGATTATCGCTTTGTTCTTGGGTTTTGTAACTCAAACATCTCATGCCCAGGATTTAAAAATCGGGTATGTCGATCCGCAAGCCATCCTTCAGAAAATGCCTGCTATGGCAGCCGTTCAGAAAAAACTTCAGAATTTTGCTGATAAAAAGAAGAAGGAATATGCTGATAAACAAGCAAATTTCAGAGAAGAAGTTCAAAAGTTTCAACAAAAATCCGCTGTAATATCGGATGATGCTAAAAAGAAAGAACAACAACACTTGCAACAGATGAGTCAGGAGTTGCAACAACTTCAAAGCCAGTATCAACAGGATATACAGAAAAAGCAGTCTGACCTTGTGAGTCCGTTGCTGAATCAAATTCAGGATGCCATTAATCAGGTAGCAAAAGAAATGAACTTAACGTATGTATTTAATACTACGACCAGCAATGGTGATTACATCATTCTTTATGCATCAGATTCGGCTCAGAAAAAGTATAATATTACTGATAAAGTGATGTCCAAATTGAATCTGGATTAACGTTTTACGAAAAGTCCAAAAGTTTTTATAAAGCAGTCAATGTAATAATTGGCTGCTTTTTTACTTTATCGGACTCTTTTTTTTCGATTTCGAATGTAATCCTCAAATATATAATCACCGAGGTTATCGAGAGAGGCGTAATAGGCCCGGCCATGATTGGCTTCCGTCAATTCCCGTACAAAATTTTGTAAATAGGGATCACGCGCGATCATAAAAGTTGTAATAGTTATTTTTTCTCTCCTGCATTTCACTGCTTCGTCCAGTACTTTATTGACGATTCTGCGATCGAGTCCGAAACTATTCTTATAGAGTCGTCCCCTATGCCTGATAGCCGATGGTTTTCCGTCGGTAATCATGAAAATTTGCTTATTGGCGTATTTTCGACGTTGTAACTGATGCCTGGCCAGCTCAAGTGCAGCTTGTGTGTTGGTATGATAGGGCCCGACCTTCAAATAGGGAAGATCACGTACTTCAACTTGCCAGGCTTCATTGCCAAAAGCAATAATATCGAGGGAGTCTTTTTCGTATTGATTCATTATAAGCTCTGAGAGTGCCATAGCAACCTTCTTGGCCGGGGTGATACGGTCTTCACCGTATAAGACCATTGAATGGCTTAGATCGATCATCAGGGCTGTGGCCACAGATGTGTAGTGATCGGATTCATAAACCCGAAGATCATCTTCCTGCACATTAAGATTATTAATGTTGCTGTGTTTCAGGGAATTCATAATTGTACCCACATTATCGAGATTATGGATATCATCACCAAATTGCCATTGACGTGTCTCCGGTTCCCGTTCAATGCCTTTGCCCGTGAAATTGGATTTATGCGAACCGAGTGAACCCTTTTTTAAATTGTGGAAAATTTCTTCCAGTGACTTTTGACGTAATCCACGCTCTGTTTTATGCGTAATTATGACTTCATTCAGGGTATCATCGTGTTTGATGTAACCCCGGTCTTTAAGTTCCCGAACAAAATCACCGATACTGTAATCGTCTTCCGAATCTGATTCAGTCAAACCATATTCACGGTCAAGATCGGTTAACCAATTCAAGGTTTGCTGAACATCCCCGCCGCTTATAATCAATAATTGTTCGAATATATCGAGCAGCTTATCGAATAAAGAGCCTTTTGCCCGGGCAAAACGTTCATCCCATTCTACATATCTGAAATGCATAATCAACCATCCATGTTAATTTTCATTCTATTATATAACTAAAAAACATGATTAAACATTTCAAAATTGTATAGCGATTTGTAAATTTTGGGTATCCCAAATTTATTATTCAGTGTAACCTGTTCAATATCTTGATCTTATTATAATTTCTCACATCCTGGAAAAATCCAGAAAAATTTAAATAAATGACCGTATCACCTTCGTTTGATAATTACCAATATGAAAATAAGTTATGGTCTGAAGGCTTTGAACGGGTTATGGGATTGGATGAGGTGGGCCGAGGCTGCCTGGCGGGTCCTGTGGCTGCGGCTGGTGTGATATTAAAACCGGACTCACATCCGGAGGGAATCAAAGATAGCAAGCAATTAACAGAAAAAGACCGGGATGAGTTAGCTGAAGTAATTAAAAATGACGCTTTGTTCTGGATTGTTAAACTTGGGAACACTGCCGAAATAGCGAAACACAATATTTTATGGGCATCCCTGCTAACCATGCAAAAATGTATCGATGCAGCTGATCCGCAACCCGATTATCTGTTGGTTGATGGAAATAAGTTTTTAGATAGCCTCATTCCTGTACATTGTCTTGTAAAGGGGGACAGCCGTTCAGCCAGCATAGGAGCGGCTTCTATATTAGCTAAGGTATACAGAGATAATTTGATGAGGAAATTGCATAAGGAGTTTCCTTATTACGGGTGGGATACTAATGTGGGTTATCCAACCAAACGTCATTATGAAGGATTAAATAAATATGGATACACTTCTCATCATCGCAGAAGTTTTAATCTGCGTACCGATAAACCATTTGTAAATCCATCGAAATAACTGGTTATACGAAGATACTGAAATCACGGTGGTAGAGTTCCATATTCAGTGCAATCGCCAGCATAAATGTGTTCGACATAAATGCGGAACCACCATAACTAATAAAGGGCAGAGGAATCCCAATAACGGGTAACAAGCCCATGGCGCTGCCAATATTGATAAGAATATGGACAAAAAAGATGGAGGCTATACCAACAATCACAAGTTGGGCAAATGGATGATTGTGAGATCCCGCCACATTGAGTAACCGCATTAACATGATGAGGAATATGATGATCACTATACTGGCACCAATAAATCCAAACTCCTCCCCGATGACACAGTAAATAAAGTCGGTCCATTGTTCGGGCAAGAAACGTAACTGTGTTTGAGTTCCTTTCATGAAACCTTTACCGGTTAATCCCCCTGACCCGATAGCCGTTTTAGCCTGTATGACATTCCAACCGGCACCATGGGGATCGAATGAAGGGTTGGTAAAAGCCTCAATTCGTGCTCGTTGGTGTGGTTCAAGAACCTGGTACAAGGCTATATGGACACCAGCTACAATTATGATACCAAATATAAGCGAAGTTAGCGTAAGCCAGGTACGTTTTTGTATCAGGAATACGGCAATACTTACAATTAGAACCGCTAATATTCCCCAATACCACTGTATCACGGCAAAATAACCGATTATGGCCGGTGAAATGATGAAGAGTGAAATACCTCTCGGCAAACCGGACCAAAATAACATTACGGGAATAAGTGAGAGAAGAACGAGAGCTGTTCCCGTATCGTTTTGTAATAACGTTAATCCTGTGGGCAACAGAATAATGCCAACTGCAACAAGAGCAGAACTTAACTTTTCAGCCGATATATTTCTTCTGCTGGTAAGATAATTGGATACGGCTAAAATCGTACCGATTTTCATGATCTCACTGACCTGAAAACGGACACCGGCAATCGATATCCAGCTTCGGGCACCATTAATTTCGACACCAAAAAGCAGGGTTGAAATCATAAGCAGGATGCAGAATGCATAAAACAAATATGAGCCTTGCTGAAAGGTCCGGGGAGCCGTAAACTGGACTATAATCAAAATAACAATGGATATAGCGACCCACAGTAATTGCTTGAAGAAGTTTTCCTGAATATATGAAGGCAAGAACTGAGAAACGGGCCCCTGCGTAGCACTATAAATAGCTGCAAGACCAATTAGAGTCAGTGCTATCCAACACAGGACCAGAATCCAATCAAAGTTTTTATACCAGTTATTCATCTGTACCTGTTGTATCAGCAGGGTTAAAGTTGATCATTTTCTTAAGAAGCCACTTGCGTTGAACCTTTCCGGTTAAATATTTCTCGATCATAAGAGTCGAAATAGGTACGGCAGATTGTGATCCGTACCCGGCATTTTCCACGAGAACAGCCAAGGCTATTTTGGGATTTTTATAGGGAGCAAAACTGATAAACCACGCATCATCTTTTCCACGTGGATTTTGCGCCGTACCTGTTTTTCCCGCTATTTTAATATTTTTGACGTTAGCGTACCAACGAGCCGTACCTTCCACAGCAACTTCCCGCATCCCTTTTTTTACAACATCGATATCTTTCTGTGTTACCCAGCTTATTTTCTTCTTAACCGGATCCGTACTCAAAAAGGTGCCGTCACTTTTCTTTATAGCCCGCACAATATGAGGTTGTACTTTATATCCATTATTAGCAATTTCAGCAGAAACTAATGCCATTTGCAGTGGCGTGACAGACATTACACCTTGCCCGATGCCTAAATTAATAATGTCTCCGATACTCCATTTTCGTACCCCGAAACGATTGTTGAAATAAGAGCTGTCAGGTAAAATACCCTTACGTTCACCCGGGAGGTCAACATAATCCAAATGCCCAAGACCAAAATCTGATGCCAGGTCATGCCACTTATTAAAAAGTCCGTTTCGGGCAATTTTATACATGACTGTGAAAAAATAGGTATTACTGGAGTGGGCTATAGCTTTAACAAGGTCATACTTACCGGGTTCGGCATGGTCGCCATATCTTCGGCCCAGATAAAAATAACCGGGATTATTGATAACTGTTTTTGGCGTAATGACACCCAGATGTAGTCCGATTAATGCCATAAGTGGTTTAATCGTTGAACCCGGAGGTTCCTGTGCGGCGATAGCTCGATTAAAGAGAGGACTGGTTGTATCCGCATTTATTTTAGCCCAATACTTGTGATCGAGTCTTCCGGCTAGTTTGGAAAGCTTATATTCGGGAGAACTGACCATAGCCAGAATAGCACCATTTTGAGGATTCAGGGCAACAATACTACCACGTTTATTTTTCATCAGCTTTTCAGCAAAAATCTGTAAATCGGTATCCAACGTAGTATATAGATCCGAACCTTGTAAAGGTGCTTTATCCAGATTACCATTATCATAAGGACCCAACTCCTGTCCGAATGCATTGACTAATTTATAGGATGTTCCCTGTTTACCTCTCAAATAATTTTCATAAATCTGTTCGAGACCGCTTTTCCCTACTTTATCACCTAATTGATAATGGTCGGAGTCAAGATATGTTTTTTGAGAAACTTCACGCAGATAACCGAGAAGATGAGCTGCTTTGGCCGGTGTCGGGTAGTGCCGCTTACTTTCAATAAGATGGCCGATACCCGGCAGCCTCCAGATATTTTCCTGTATCCTTGAGAAGATGCCAAAATCAACTTCAGTGTAAAGACGTGATTTACGATGCCATGAATAATTCTCAGCTTCCGTAATTTTATTTCTTAAATCCGAGGTTTTGACATTAAGCAAACGTGCTAATAATGCATTGTTATTAGTATCATATTTAGCAGGTGTAATGGTAATAGTGTATATAGGTTCGTTATCAACTAAAAGATTACCATTACGGTCATAAATGAGTCCCCGGGCAGGACTAACATATTCTCTTCGAATAGAGTTTTTTTTACTCAGCGGGTTATATTTTTGATAGTCGAGAATCTGTAATTGATATAGACGACCTATCAAAACAAAAAACAGCCCGATCATGGAAACCTGAAGAACCCGAATGGATGACTTGATATGCTGTTTTTGTAACCGGCGCATTTATGTTATTGGGTTTTGAAAAGATAAACTATACTGCCAACAATAGCTGTATAAAGACTACCGCCTATCAGGAAATACCAGAAGAATAAACCGGTAGCGTAGCTTTTAATAAAACTGGCTAATCCGATAAAAATTATATTATGAAACAAAGCTATTATAAATAACAAAATAAAGACCTGACTGGTTAAAAGTCTTGATTCCGCTTGTTTGGGCATGAAATTATATCCGGCAAATGCTACTAAAGTCTTTGCGAACATATTGAGTCCCCAAAGGTTAAGTAAAGCGTCCTGACCAAAACCGAGGATTGCAGCAATAATTATAACGGATGTACGATCTCTCCGAGTCATCAACCATATGACATACAAAAGTACGATATCGGGTTGAATGCCGTATATTTTCAAATGCCTGAAAATGACAATTTGAATTACAATACATGCAATCCCCAATAGTAAATCTTTTAAGAAATCAGATTTCATTAGTATAAATCACGCATTTTATCATGAAGGCGAGTTATAGTGCTGTCGGGCTCGTAGCGAACTATAAATCCTTCTGCCAGTTGATTTAATGATACAAATGGTTTGAGAAATATCTTTTGTGTCTCTTTTCCTTCTTCGGGTTGCGTTCCTATTACTTTACCAATTGGAATATTGGGAGGGAACCGGTCGCTGTATCCGGAAGTTTGAACAATCATGCCTGTATCAACCCGAATTGTTTGCGGAACATAATTCATCGTTAATTTATCAATATTTTTCCCATTCCATGAAACGACACCATAGGCACGCACACCCTGTATTGTTGAGCTCACACGAAACATCATATTATTAAAAGGCATGACTTCCGAAAAATGACGTGCCACAATTACAACGCGTCCAACCAAACCGTCGGAGGTAACCAAAGGCATACCGATCTTTACACTGTCATCAGAACCGGCATCTACTGTAAGTGTATTGTTCAGCCCGGTCAGATCCTTACTTACAATAATAACAGGTAATAGATCGAGTTTTGTTGTGTCACGGAAAGTAAGCATTTTTCGCAGTATTTCATTCTGCTTTTTAACAGAACGCAGACGATTAATTTCATCCATTAATAACACATTCTGCTGATGTAAATGCTCATTTGTTTTTAATGCCTGCCTGTAAACACGTATGTTAGCCAGGGGTTCTTCAAGATAACTGACTGTAGCAATACTGACTTTACGGAGATTTTCCAATCCGCCTCGGTGGCGGTTTACCATCAGCACAAGTGCAAGAATAAGTAAAAATGCCGTTATGATGTGATCACGAGCATCCTGGACTTGTAAAGTGGTAAATTTCATTTAATTCATAAACATATTAGGATACTACACTTTTGAAATGATTAAGGTCTTCCAGTATTGCACCCGTTCCCCTGACTACAGCAGTAAGAGGGTCTTCGGCAATATGAACCGGGAGATCTGTAGTCTCCATAATTAATTTATCCAGGTTCTTCAGTAATGCGCCACCCCCCGTTAACATAATTCCCCGGTCAAGAATATCGGCAGATAATTCAGGTGGAGTTTGTTCCAGTGATTTCGTCACAGATTCGACGATCGTATTAACCGACTCTGTCAGGGCTTCACGTACATCTTTAGATGTTACTGTCCTGGTTCGTGGGGCGCCATTAACGAGGTCACGGCCTTTAGCTGTTATCTCAAGTTCTTCATCGAGAGTTGTAGCAGAACCTACGGCGCATTTAATGTACTCCGCCGTTCTTTCACCTATAAGCAGGTTATGATTTCGCCGGAAATAGTTAATGATGTCTTCATTGAGTTCATCACCACCCAGGCGTACCGATTGGGCATAAACAATACCGGACAGGGCGATAACGGCAATCTCAGTGGTACCACCACCGATATCAACAATCATATTACCAACCGGTTCATGAACATCCAGCCCGATACCGATAGCGGCAGCCATAGGTTCATCTACCAGATACACCTCTTTTGCACCGGCATGTTCGGCACTATCGCGAACAGCCCGGCGTTCAACTTCAGTGATACCACTCGGAACGCAAACAACCATTTTCCGGGTTGTGGAATACCATTTCGTTTTGACCTTTTTAATCATCCCTCGGATCATCTGCTCGGCCACTTCAAAATCCGCTATCACACCATCACGCAAAGGGCGGACGGTACGGATTTCCTTGTGCGTTTTTTCGTGCATTAACCGGGCTTCGTGACCAATGGCTACAGCCTGATTTTGTCGATTCAATGCTACAATGGAAGGTTCGTTTAAAACGATTCCTTCTCCTCTGGCATAGATTAAGGTATTGGCTGTTCCAAGGTCAATGGCAATGTCGGTATAAAGCCAATCAAACAAACCATTTGGTTTGTTCTGTCTGGTTTTCTTAGGTGATGCAGTTGTTGTTTGGGGCATATTCTAAATTGTTACAATAATACTATTGATGGAAAATACTCAATATCAGTTGATTGGTGAAATTACAATTTTGACAAGCTATTTGCGAATTTGAATTTCAATTATTATAGATTAATGTTTAAAATGTCGAATGCCGGTAAATAACATGGTCATGTTATGCTTATCGGCCATTTCTATTACTTCCTTATCCCGTATACTCCCGCCCGGCTGAATAACAGCCGTTGCACCGGCTTTTGCTGCTGCTTCAACCCCATCGGCAAACGGGAAAAATGCATCGGATGCAATAACACTATTATCTAACTTGAGATTGAATTTTGAGGCTTTTGCAATGGCAATTTCCGAGGAATCAATGCGACTCGTTTGACCAGACCCGATCCCAAGTGTCATGTTATCTTTAACGTATATGATAGCATTTGATTTTACATGTTTTACGATCTTCCATGCAAACAGTAAATCCTTACGTTCCTGATCCGTTGGTTTGCGCTTGCTCACCACTTTTAATTCATCCAATAATATTGACCGATGATTTGCTTCCTGAAATAATGCACCTCCAAAAATTGATCGATATGTTCCTTTATTATCAGACTTAATACTTCCGATTTGTTTAATCAATCGCCTGTTGGCTTTTTTCTTAAGTAATTTGAGGGCATCATCATCGTATTCGGGAGCGATAATAATTTCCGTAAAAATTTCATCAATTGCACGTGCTGTTTTTAAATCCAGCTTTTTATTTACAATGATGATTCCGCCGAATGGCGAAGAAGTATCCGTTTTAAAAGCTTTGCGATAAGCTTCTTCGAGATTATCTGCACAGGCTACTCCGGAAGGAACCGTGTGTTTAAATATGGCACAAGTTGGCTCTGCGTCTTCAAAATCCGAAATAAGGTTCAGTGCCGAATCGATATCTGCATAATTGTTATAACTCAGCTGTTTACCATGGAAACAATCAATGTAATCTTTTTGATGTCCATAGACAGAAGCCGCCTGATGCGGATTCTCACCGTATCTGAGTTCTTGCGATTTCGGCAGTGATATGTTCAATTGCGGAGGTGTCGATTCCTCAAAAATGGTATTAAAATAATTGGCGATGGCAGCATCGTAATCAGCAGTATGATTGAATGCGGCACGTGCCAATTTTTTTCTTGTCTGATACGAAATTTGTTCCTTTTCCTTTAATTCATCAATAAAACCCTGATACTGAGAAGGGGTCGTTAATATACAGACATGGGCAAAATTCTTGGCAGCTGCACGTACCATTGTGGGACCGCCTATATCAATATATTCGACTGCCTCAGCCAGGGTGGTATCGGGTTTACTGACCGTTTTCTTGAATGGATAGAGATTGACTACTACTAATTCAAAGGGTTGGATGTTAAGATTCTCAATTTCATCAACATCGGGTTTGTGACTTGTTCGTGCCAGAATACCAGCATGAACTTTAGGGTGAAGCGTCTTTACCCGTCCATCCAGACATTCATCAAATTGTGTTATTTCGGATACATCTTTAACAGGGATATCTTCTTCAGCAATAATTTTAGCCGTGCCTCCGGTTGAAATAATTTCAACATTATGTTCATGTAATGTTCGGGCAAGGGGTAATAAATTATCTTTGTCAGATACCGATAAAAGAGCGCGTTTTATTTTCAAAGGTGTTTGAGGGAGTTCAGATAATACATTAATAGACACGATATTATATCTTTTTTTGAGTGATAAGTTCGTTAATAACTTGTATAAGTAATTGATGTTCTTTCATTAAAACTCGCTGCTGAAGAATCTCGGGTGTATCATCGGGATACACGGGGACCTTAACCTGGCCTAAAATTTTCCCCTGATCATATTCTTCACTAACCACATGAACAGTACAGCCGCTTTCTATTTCATTGTTTGCTATTACTGCTTCATGTACATGCATACCATAAAACCCTTTGCCTCCATATTCAGGCAAGAGTGACGGGTGAATATTAATAATTCGATCTTTAAAAGTCGAAACAACGGAGTCAGGAATTTTTCGAAGGTAACCGGCAAGTACTATGAGATCGGGAGACCATTGTTTTAAAATACCATTCAGCTTTTTTTCATAGACAGCATCATTATGAAAATTTCGTTTGTCAAGTATCTCTACAGGGATGTTATGTTTTCTTGCCCTTTTAATAGCTTTAATACCTGGTTTGCCGGCTAACAGGCCGCAGATAGTTGCGGTAATTTTACCTGATTCTACCGCATCGATAATTGACTGAAAATTGGTACCCGATCCCGAGGCAAATACGGCTATTTTTTTCAAGATTCAAAAATGGATTCTTGTGTTTTTAAGTATGATTTCGTTCCCAAAGATAAACATAATGAGGTGCCAACAGGAACAGGAATTTTTTTTCGTATATGACCGTACGAAACATTTGGTATGATTGGTATTCCCAAATTGCTGAAAATTCGCTCATACATATCCTGTACAGGTAGTAAATCCTCATCATCCTCGTCTTCGGCTGGTACAAATTCGCCTAATAATATAGCTTTGCAATTATTGAATAACCCGGTCAGTTTAAAATGTTGCAGAAGCCCGTCTATTTTATGGCGATATTCGTGTACATCTTCTATTACCAGAATTCCGTCATTTATTTGGGGGAAATAGGGAGAACCAAGTAATTTTGTTGCAACGGAAATAGTACCGGAATAACCTGTACCATAAATATTACCGGAGAATTCTGACGAATAATCGAGTTGTAAATTAATATTACCACTTTCCATCAGCTCCCAAAAATTCGATTCAAAATCTTCGTCAATTGTTTCTTCACCCATATCCGTGGCCACCATGCCTGCTGAAACAGTTGGAATAGATGTTTTGGCGTATATTCCCCATTGTAAAGCCGTAATATCACTGAATCCCACAAAGAGTTTTCTATTATTTTTAATTACGTCATAATCGAGCAGCGGAAGCAGCCCCATACTGCCAAAACCGCCTCTGGCGCAAAAAATAGCATCAACTGTGGGGTCTGTAAAGAAATCCATTAGTTCATGTGCCCGCAAACTGTCGGACCCTGCCAGATAAGACTCTTTGGTATAGCAGGTTTTGCCTACTTTTATACTATAGCCAAGTTTTTCAAGATACGTAATACCTCTTTGTAATTTCTTTTCATCAGGTGGTGAGGCGGGTGCTGTAACAGCAATTGTACCTTTCGGAGGGAGGGGCTTAAGCTTGATAAAATTATTTTTCTGCTCTAAAGACATGATAATTATTGATACTCCAAATTATTTCTTTTACAGTAATTTTTATGATGGTGGCGATGGGTATAGCTACCAGCATACCTACTAATCCCGCGGTTTCGGCACCTATAAAAACAACAAATAATATTATTAAAGGATGCATGTCGGCGGAGCGGGAAAAAAGGAATGGCTGAAAAACCACATTGTCAGTAATTTGGGTGGCCAATACCGCCAGTAAACACTCAAAAACTAATGAGAAATCACCGGTTTCAAATATAGCCACTATAATTGATAATATATAACCCAGTAATGGACCAAAGTACGGTATGCTGTTCGCAACTCCGATTGCAATACCTACTGATAATGCATTTTTTAGTCCGGCAAAAGATAAAAGAATAAATGAGAGTAAACCAACCAGGAAACTTTCAAGAGCCACACTCTTAAAATAGTACCCCAGGCGTGTTTCAACTTTATTGATAATACTGAGAGTCGTTTCAAAATAAGCATTGGGAATAAATTGAAGGATAACCCTGCGAAATTTACTGCCGTCTTTGAGAAAGAAGAATGTTGCAAAGGGTATAACCAAAACGGCGGCAAATACATTTGCGAAAATTCCGAAGATGTTGCTAATAGTATTGGTTAGGCCACCGATATCAAATGTCTGTTGTATAAGTTTCACCAGATTATCTTTCAGAAAGCCTGGTTGTATAAAAGGAAGTGCTGCATGCAACCTTTCATCCATTTTAGAGGCTACTTTCTGGATGTTAGTGAGATTGAGTTGCTTGGTTAACCCGACAATTTGTGACCCGACAGTAGGGAAAATAGTTGTAGATATCCATACAATGACCAATACAACGGAAGCCAAAACGACGGTTGTACTCCACATCCGGCTCAATCCTGAAGCCTGTAAACGGTTTACAAAAGGATCAAGGATATAGGATAAAATGAGCGCCACCAGACCGTATACCACGAGATTAGCGTAACGATAGGCAATCATAAGAATGATGCTGATAATCACCAGTCCGGCAATACCTCTTATGATTTTATCAAGTGTAAGTGATTTCATCGTTCGATTATGCCCATTAGATAATCAATATGTTTGATAATAATTTCAGAAGGAAATCCTTTTCGAAGTAAATGATCAAATATTTTTTTTCTGCGCTTCAACGCATTTTCTTCACGTAAAAAACGTTTTTTCCCTTTAATGACTAATTGCTCAAGTGCATCTTTGGAATCAATTTCAACAAAAATACTATTGATCGCCTTATCTATTAATTTAGGAGGTATTCCTTTAGTGCGCAATGCAGAACGTATTTTATATGGACCCCATTTATTAAGTTTGTATTTATCTCTGGTAAATGCAAAGGCATATTTATAATCATCTATCCAACCTTTCTCCTCAAAATCCTGGATGACGGTTGTTGCTATTGATGACTCAAAGCCCTTATTTCGGGCCTTTTGAAGCAGTTCTGTACTCGAATACATCCGGCGTCCCAGGAGACGTAAAAAATATGCTTCAACTTTGGATAAAAAATCAGCCCGAAGCAATTTGTCATATAACCCCGGGCCGATCGATTTACCCTTTTTTAAATGATATTCGAGTACACTTTTTTGAGATATCCCGATCAGGAATTGTTCTTCAACAAAGACAGATACACGATCCGGATTATTCTTTTGAATCCGAAGGGCAGTTATCACAGCCGGTAACGGAACGGGCGGATCATCGGGTATATCTTGTTTATGTGTCTTCAATCTTTATTTAACAGCTTCTTCTTCCTTTTTATCTTCTTTTTTAGTCTCATCCTGGTTATTTACCTTGTCCGGATACAATTCAGTTAGTATCTGTTTCTCTATTTGATTACGAAGTTTTTCGTCTTCTTCGAGAAATTGTATAGCGGCGTCCGATCCCTGGCCTATAGGTTCACCATCAAAACGATACCAGCTACCACGTTTTTGGATGATGTCCTGATCAACGGCTAAGTCAAGTAACTCGGATATCCGTGATATCCCTTTACCGTACATGATGTTGAATTCGACTTCTTTAAATGGAGGAGCAACTTTGTTCTTAACCACTTTAACTCTTGTACGATTGCCCAATACCTGGTCACCCTTTTTAAGAGCACCGATACGACGGATATCCATTCGAACAGATGAGTAGAATTTAAGTGCACGTCCACCGGTTGTTGTTTCCGGATTACCGAACATAACCCCGATTTTTTCCCTGATCTGGTTAATAAAGATAATAGATGTTCTTGTCTTATTGACAATACCCGTGAGCTTTCGAAGAGCCTGGGACATTAATCGTGCTTGCAAGCCCATATGAGAATCACCCATCTCACCTTCCAATTCGGCACGGGGAACGAGTGCTGCTACAGAGTCTATTACCACAACATCCAGCGCAGCGGATCTGATCAATGTTTCGGCAATTTCCAGGGCTTGTTCACCACTGTCAGGTTGCGATACCAGAAGCTCGTCTATTTTAATACCGAGCGCTTTGGCATATTTAGGATCAAAGGCGTGTTCAGCATCAATAAAAGCCGCATAACCGCCTTTTTTCTGTGCCTCTGCAATGATGTGCAGAGCCAGGGTTGTTTTCCCACTGGATTCAGGCCCGTATATTTCAGTAACCCTGCCACGGGGCACACCTCCAACACCGAGAGCATAATCGATAAGTATAGATCCTGTCGATATGATGTCGACATCTACCACGGCGTTATCTCCAAGCCGCATAATGGTACCTTTGCCGTGTTGTTTTTCCAATTGTTCAACAGCAAGTTCGAGAGCTTTAAGTCGATCGTTCTTTGACATAACAGTGATTGAGTATTAAATGGTTAAGTATATGTGCAATATATGTAACAAATATGATATCTAAAACAATATAATTGCGAACGGTGTCAGATTGTGTCAGGGTCCTTACATTTAATGTATGTATTAGATCTAAATTTTAATATGGTAAAAAGTAATGCCCTTGCATAATTCTTTCCTGATTTCCTGCTGATTCCCGTTAATGTGCGCTGAAATCAAAGCGCTATTATATATGATCCGAAATCTTAATGATCCTTACGAATTTTTTGATTATTCCCGGAAAAGTTGTTTGGTGATTTTACCGAGAACATCCATCGCTTTATCTATTTGACTACTTGTGATATAGGGTGCCGGACCAAATCGTAAGATGTCGGAACGGGAATCGGTGTAAATATCATGTTTTTTTAATTCTGCCCGTATTTCTCCGGCCTTTGGAGTTGTGAAAGCGATAAAACCACCATTTCGTTCAATTGGGTACTGATGTTTAAGTTTTATGTATTCCGGGTTTAAATCAAGATTCTCGAATTGTTGTTTTAAATAGGCTGTTTTCTGTTGATAATCCTGATGCAATATTTTCGGTGTCAGTGCATTCTCCTCAAAAAAATGAACAACTCCGGCAGCCCGAAACTGTGAGGACGGATCGTATGTGGCTCCGAAAAATCGATTTTCACCTGAATTATACCGGACCTTATTTCCCTGAGGTTGATCGAGTGTTTCAAAAGCCGAAAACCAGCCTGTGATTACGGGGCGTAAAGAACAATCGGAAGGATAACGCAGAAAGCAATTTCCTTCACCCCATTGAAGATATTTATAACCTCCGATCAGGAAGTAGCAATCTTCCATATTATGCTTTCGGATAGAATAAGGAACTACATTTGTCCCATGGTAATCATCAATAAGCAGTGGAACATCGAATTCCCTGCTTATTTCAGCCACATCACTAATTTCTTCATTGATTAGTGATGAATTAAAATAAACGTGTGAAATAAGCGCGGCGGCAGTTCTGTCATTAATAACTTTTTTAAACCGTTCGGAGAATCCGTCAAGGGGAAGCGCGGGGATGCGCACTATTTCCATACCTTCTTCTTCAAGGCGCTTCATTTGTCTGCCGATGGAATAAAATTCCGAATCAGTAGTAATGATTCGGGGTTTATTCTTCAAATCGAATGAGGAGAGCCAGCGAATGATAAGGTCATGAGTACTTTGGGAAAGTCCGTAATGACCATCCGGATCGTCATAAAATCGACGAAGATATTGTCTAAGAATATCCGTTTTTTCGAAAGCGGCCGACCATTTATAATCCACTTCATCCGCTGCTGTTAAAAAAGCTTCTTTGAGGCCTTCAAATGCTTCATCGGGCCAGGCCTGATGTGAATGGCCGGTGAATAATAATCGTTCTTTCACTTTAAAATGAGAATAATGCGGTATTAATTTTGCAGCCAGCTTGTCGAATGATACCATAATAATTTTGGATTATCTGTTACTATTGTTTGTCATAATTTTGTTCTGATTGCCCATAAATCCGGAAAGATCATTTGATGTAATGTGCTTTTAAGATAATCAACCCCGTCAGAACCACCTGTTCCCACTTTTGTACCGATTGTTCGTTCTACCATTTTTACATGCCTGTAACGCCATTCCTGCAGCCCTTCGTCAAAATCTACAAATAACTCGCTCAGGAGAGCGATTTCATGGTCATTTTTCATAATATGAACTAATATTTCCTGATTCTTTTCGGAGGGTTCGAAAATGAATCCGCTGTCATTTACGCGTTTGGGTTTCTCAATTTGATAACTTTTTTTAGACAGAAAAAGGCAGAACGATTCCCATAATGTCCGTTCTTTAAATCTCTTTTTCAGGCGTTTGTTAAGCTTTGTATCTTCATCAAGATAATCAAGTTTTTCCGGGTAATGTAACCCACAAAGAGTTTCAATTTCACGAAACTGGGTAGATTGAAACCCGCTGGCATTTTCCAAATAACCCCGGAAATGATTAAATGACAGTGGGGTCATCGTCTCGAGAATATCCGTTTGTCCAACAACCGTTTTCAAAATTACCAATATGCGGCGGAAAGTTTTAATACTATTCCAGGTGTGGCCGGCTTCCAGTTCTTTTCGTAATAAATCGAATTCGTGTAATATTTGTTTAAACCATAATTCGTAGGTTTGATGTATTATGATAAATAATGTTTCGTCATGTTCCTCCGGTTTGGAACGTGTCTGCTGCATATTTAATAATTTGTCGACTTTCAGATATTTTGTGTAAGTCAGTGTCATAAAATCTCCTAATCATTTATTTAACCATTACATTCTTCCTCATAATGTTGCGAGAAGGCCTTGCAAAACCGTTCTTTTGCCCAATATCTACATTTACGCGACTTCGAAATCCCTACATATGGCTAATATGCTGCGGTATCGAAGTCACTCGAGCTTTGATCTTGAACAAAATCCCGGGTTTTGCAAAGCTTTCTATGAATGAATTATGGCACAGCTAATTTGGATCTTGATGATTGGTTACTTTGAAGTTAAATAAAAAAGATCAATGTTTATTGAAAACTACTTCTATATTGACATAGATTTGTTTGGACGTTTACAAACAACGTTGATATAATTATTATGTAAATAACACATCGGCCCCATTTTAAAAGCATAAATGACCATTGTAAAAAAAACAGCACGTCATATTTGTAATATTTGGTAATAATAAATGTGGATCTTATATCAACTTGTTATTTTAATCAGTCATTATTGGGGAATAACTGTTTCGGGATTATGAAGGTTGTTATCCGTTAAATTATTCAGGTATAAATTTTATTGTTCAAACTCTGTAAATGAAATTATTTAAAAGTTGGATTTTGATACTTACGGTTTCAGTAGTTCTTGCCTCATGTGCTACGATATCCAGAACAAGCAGAAATTATGATTATTCAGGTCTTAGTAAAACTGAGATCAGGGTTCATAAAGATATAGAGAAATTGTTAGCTGACAATTTTTACGGGAAAATTAATCCCGGGATTCCTAATACCGTATATATTGATAGTGTTGCTGTTAATCCGGCTAAAAAAAATATTGACATCCATCTCTCTGAAGATCTTTCGAAAATTCCCTTTCGTCCCCAAAACACAAATACCATTTATGAGTCGGTGAGAAAATATTTGGGGCGACGCTATCGCAATTATCATGTGACTCTCTACACTTTAAATGAACCAATACAATCGTTAATTCCCAATTTTTACCGGAAGAATACATTGAATTATGATCAGTCGAGAATGCCTCAAAGAGATACGGTTCGGGCATTACCGGTTGTTCGCGATATAAGCAAGCCGTATGTCGCTTCAGAAGGTTTAGCTAATCATACCATAGCTTTGTGGCCAAGTCATGGTTGGTATTATAGCAATATGAGAGATCGATGGGAATGGCAGCGGCCGCGACTCTTCGAATCGGTGGAGGACAAACTGCCATTATCTTTTACCATTCATTACCTGATACCCATGTTGGATAATGCCGGGGCAAATGTCTTTGTGGCCCGTGAACGGGATATCCAGACGCATGAAGTAATTGTAGACAATGATACTCCTGGTAATGCGAAATATTATGTCGAAAAATCAACGGGCGGATCTAAAAAATGGCAAAAGGGTGATACAACAGGTTTTGCCGTTGGACATCCACCTTATAAAGAGAATACAAATCCTTTTCGCTTGGGAAGCTATCGGCAAATTAATGCCAAAGATACGGCTGATGCGAGTGTTAGTTGGATCCCTGAAATCCCGGTTACCGGTTTTTATGCTGTCTATGTTTCTTACCATGATTCATCAAATAATGTCAGCGATGCACACTATAAGGTATATCATGAGGGGATTAAAACTCGGTTTATTGTTAATCAAAAAATTGGTGGTGGCACCTGGATTTATTTAGGCCGTTTTAAATTCTCGGCTGGTTATCATCCTGATAGTGATAAAGTAGTATTGACAAATCAAACGAAGGGTACCGGTTCGATGATAACTGCCGATGCTGTACGTTTTGGCGGCGGCATGGGAGATATTTCCAGAAATGGCAAGACCAGCGGAAGGCCCCGTTATCTCGAAGGGGCACGTTACTACCTGCAATTTGCCGGCATGCCGGATACACTGGTTTATAATCTTCACGCTGATTCGAATGACTATGTGGATGATTACCAGTCGCGTGGGGAATGGGTTGATTATTTGAAAGGTTCACCGGACGGCCCTAACCGTGACCGCAAAGTTGGCCTTGGTATCCCTGTCGATTTATCCCTGGCTTTTCATACAGATGCCGGCATTGTTGGCCATGACAGTACGGTGGGTACATTATCTATTTACAGCCTGGACGACGTGGATTCTTCACGGGTTTTTCCGGATGGGGTATCCCGCCTCGCCAACCGGGATTTTGCCGATATCCTTCAAACCCAGATTGTCCATGATATCCGAACAAAATACGATTCGACCTGGAATCGTCGATCGTTGGAAAATGGAATGTACAGTGAAGCGGCACGGCCCAATGTGCCATCTGCATTACTTGAATTACTGGCACATCAGAATTTCGAGGATATGAAATTTGCACAAGATCCCAAATTTCGATTCACAGTCAGCAGGGCTATATATAAGGCCATGTTAAAGTTTATAGCTACCGAGTATCACTACAAATATATTGTACAGCCTTTACCTGTCACTCATTTTCAGGCTCAATTTACCGGTGATGATGGTGTTCACTTACAATGGAAACCAACGATTGACAGCCTGGAACCCACAGCCAAACCCGATAAATATATTCTTTATACCCGGGTGGGAGATGGTGATTTTGATAATGGCCATGTTGTCAATCAACCTGAAACGACGATGAGGAATCTGAAACCCGGGAAAATATATAGTTTTAAGGTCGCAGCACTCAACGAAGGTGGAGAAAGTTTTCCATCCCAGGTATTATCGGTCTGTAAAATGGAAAATGGCAAGGCAACCGTATTAATAGTCAATGGATTCACGAGGATATCGGAACCGGCTGTGCTTGAAAATAAACATATGGAAGGATTTGAGAATTTTCTGGATCAGGGAGTTGCTGATCATTATAACATCAGTTACACGGGACCTCAATATGATTTTAGTATAAATTCCCGCTATAAAACAAATGATGATCCCGGTGTCGGAGCAAGTCATAGCAACTATGAAACGAAAGTAATCCCCGGAAACACTTTTGATTATCCATATATTCATGGTAAGGCGATAAAAAATGCCGGATATTCTTTCGTATCGACGAGTGAGAGTGCTGTTATGGATAGTACGATTACGTTAAACCGGTATCGATATGTTGATCTGATTTTAGGTGAGCAAAAACGCGTACCCCCGGATCTTTTGGAGGGAGAAAAAGATACATTACATGAATACAGATACAAGACGTTCCCCAGGACATTAAAGAAAGAAATAAAAAATTACTGTTATGGTGGAGGAAATTTATTTGTATCCGGTGCTTATGTGGCATCCGACCTGTTCAGAAATACACTGGCGGATAGTACGGATATAACTTTTGCAACTCATGTGTTAAAATATCAACTCGATACAAATTGGGCGGTTAAACAGGGTGATGTTTTTGCATCTGATTCCACTTTTATGCCGGAAATGAGCAAAATTACTTTTAATACCACATATAACCCGAAAATTTATACTGTAGAAGCACCTGATGCCATCATACCTTATCATCAACTATCACATACGATTTTACGATATAATGAAAATCATTTTAGTGCGGCGATAGGATTCAGGGGAACTTACAGGGTGGTGGTATTTGGATTCCCTTTTGAGACTATTTTAGGTCAACAAAGCAGAAATAATACGATGAAGGCAGTGATGAAATATCTTAGTAATTAATTATTGATGAGCCTCTTAATAGCTGACAGCGGATCAACAAAGACCAATTGGTGTCATATCGATGCTGAAAGGAATCGTGACTTCTTCAAGACGGAAGGCATCAATCCATATTATCATTCAAAGGAAGATATTCAGCAGTTATTACAGGATATCTTAGATAATAAGTCTACACTTAAAGGCGTGAACCGGGTTTATTTTTATGGAGCAGGTTGTACCAATAGTGATAGGAAAAAGGTTATATCGGATGCATTAAGAAAAGTTTTCGATGTTAGAATAAGGGTAGAAGTACATTCCGATTTAATCGGTGCAGCCAGATCTTGTTGCGGTGATGAAGAGGGAATAGTTTGTATCCTGGGAACAGGTTCGAACTCAGGTGTATATAACGGATACCAGGTTATCAATCAGATTCCGTCTCTTGGTTTTATACTCGGTGATGAGGGCAGTGGGGCTCAAATAGGTAAGAAAATCATACAGAGTTATTTTTATCGTGAGATACCGGCTGATTTAATGACGGAATTGGAAAAACGCTTTGATATGTCGCGAAAGGATGTTCTGGATGCCGTTTACAGTAAACCTAATCCCAACAGGTATGTATCCAGTTTCTCCCGTTTCAGTAACGAATTTCGGGAGCATCCCTTTATTAAAAAGTTAGTGGAATCAGCATTTTCCGAATTCATCAATCGACACATTTTACACTATTCGGAAAGTCATAAATATATGATAAGTTTTGTTGGTTCTGTCGCTTATTATAATAGAGACATTCTCAATATTTTGCTAAAGGATAGACATTTACATTTGAATAAAGTGATAAAAGATCCGATGGAGGGATTGGTAGAATATCACTTACAAAGAGATTTTTAATAATTTAAGGTACAAAGCAGTGATTAAATATGAGTGAACAATTATTCGTTTTCTGCGGCCTTAAATTTGAATGACAAGTTGTATGGAAAAGATTACAGAGGAAGCATCCAAATATCGTCACCTGGAAAGAATGAGCACCAGGGAGTTACTTGTAAATATTAACAAGGAGGATAAATCCGTACCTCTGGCCGTTGAAAAGGTGATTCCGGCAATTGAACAACTGGTGGATGTTATTGTTGATAAAATGTTTAGCGGCGGGCGATTATTCTATATCGGTTCCGGTACCAGCGGACGGCTGGGGATTGTAGATGCTTCGGAGCTCCCACCGACTTTTGGTGCTGAAGAAGGGATGGTCATCGGATTGATAGCGGGAGGCGACAGTGCCATACGCAAAGCAAAAGAATTTGCTGAAGATGATCCGGAAGGAGCATGGCGCGATTTGCAGGAGTATAAGATCAATAAAAAGGACGTTTTGATTGGGATAGCCGCATCTGGAACGACCCCTTATGTCGTTGGCGCCATAAAAAGATGTAAAGAACATGGTGTTTTGACAGGAGCTATAACCTGCAATATTGATGTTCCCGTGAGTCTGGAGGCTGATTACCCGATAGAAGTGCCGGTGGGGCCGGAATTTGTTACCGGTAGTACACGTATGAAAGCGGGAACAGCCCAGAAACTGGTACTCAATATGATCAGTACAAGTGTGATGATAAAACTCGGCCGTGTTCAAGACAATAAGATGGTAGATATGCAACTTACCAACGATAAGCTTATCGACAGGGGAACCCGAATGATTATGGAAGCTTTGCCGAACCTGGGTTACGATGAGGCTAATGAATTATTACTCGAACATGGAAGTGTACGGGAAGCCATATCAGCAGGAAAGAATATATAAAATGTGATTGGGGCCTGCCTGCTACTAACTACCAACAACTTACCATTTGCTCCATCTATTAATTATATAACATTATCCAATCGTATTAGTTGTAGGTATAGATATAATTAATGACTGAGAATGTATAATTGTGTTAACAATCATTTTCATTTATAGAAGGCTTTGCAAAAACGTCTTTTTGCCCAATATCTGCGTTATCGGGATTCTAAAATCCTCATCCCTAAAGCTTTCGGGACTGTGGTTTTAAAATTCCTCTGGCCTTGATCTTGTTCAAAGATCCTGGTTTTGCAAAGCCTTCTTATAGATCATATGCCCCCATTATTGTCGGCTACGGACAGACTATGATGGGGGGTTCGAATGAAAATAAGGATTATTAAAAATGGAAGTTATCATGAAATCATTAAAATCATTGGCGAAAACATTAACATTATTCATCATATTACTTTTTGCAGGTTTATCCGTTGTGTATGCACAAAATGTAAGAACGCTAAATATCATAGGTACAAACCAGATGAAATTTACGATTTCACAAAAAGAATCGGGTGTGACCGTCGGTAAAAAAGTTAAAGGTGACAATGGTAAACCCCAATATATTTTAAAAAGTATTGAAGCCAGGCCCGGACAAAAAATGAAAGTCATCTTACATAATTACAGTAAGTTGCCGGCTAATGCAATGTCGCACGACTGGGTGTTGCTTAAAATGAATGCTAATCCGATGGAAGTAGCTAATAAATCGTCACAAGCCAGGAAAAACGGATACATTGCACCTGATGTAAAAGATAAGATCATTGCACATACCGGTATCGTAAGTGGCGGAAATTCAGATTCTGTGACTTTTACAGTTCCTGCCAAAACTGGAAAATATGAATTTATCTGTACATTTCCCGGACACTATGCTGCGGGTATGAAAGGTAAGCTGATCGTTAAGAAGTAAATTAATCGCGAATCTGAAAATTAGATTAAAGGTGCGGTTGATAAAATCCGCACCTTTTTATTAACCTTACACCCGGAAAGTTAAATAACGTGAGGTTTGGATAAGAATCGCAGAGTTGTAATAATTACATTGAGAATACGACCTGTGAAAATATAACATATCTTGACGACTGACCATCGACGACACAGAGCTGTTTTGATACATAATACATGATTCCGATTTCGAACTCACGTTGATGATACGGTTATTCAGAATAAATAATGTTTAATTACTATCAGAGCGTTTCTCTGTCGAGGCTGTGAAAAAATAGCAATGTAAGCGACTCTGCACCTAAATTTTTTATTGTTTTCGAGTTTTATTGAAGAGCCTCTCTCCCTATCGCGGATTTATCTGGGAAAGGGAGAACTTGTCCCGCATACTTTCGGGTTATTGAGAGTGGGTAAGCAAAGCGAAATCGCGCGAAGCACTTAAATTATTTAAGCTAATTAAATTTG
>DATFMH010000028.1:0-11799 GCA_035267045.1 Balneolales bacterium | reverse complement strand
TAATACTATAACACTTAATAAATCCATAACGTTGTGTCTTATGTTGCACGGTACACCCTGCGATTAACTTTCATTACCCAAACTATTGTTTTCATCTGTCTTTTGATTAATCTATGAATAAATATTAAAGCATTCGGACAGCTACCGCCTGCACCTGCCTGCCGGAGACAGGATCTATCGTCCATCGTCATCAGTCTATTTGATATACTTGCTCTGTTATTTCCTTATGTCGAATTCATGTTAAATAAGTACTTTATCTTGATTTATCATTTATTAAACTCTCATTGTAACCTTCATTTATTTTAAGACGATAAATTGCAGAATGTTCATCATGTGTTTTTCGTTATACTTTCATGACAACGGTAATGAACATAAGATGAAGCTCCATGTGTACAATCACTTTTTTCCCAAAAAATGAACATTCTTATATCATCAGTATGAATCGTGATGAGTTGAAAAGCCGTAAAAAAGCCTTCCCCCCAAGAGCTGACTCAAAAAACGGGATGTCATATATGCGTCCTATTGATGGCAACAAAGGTGGAACATGGATTGCAGTAAATGATAAGCTTATGAGTCTGAGTATCATGAACTGGTATCAGGCCTATCATAAACAAACGGATGGAGAGGAATTTGAGACTCGTGGCCAAATTATACACGAATTAATTGATAAACCTGATCTGTCAACCTGTGATCAAAAACTGCGTAAACTGGATTTGCAAAAATATCAGCCATTTCGACTGATCGGTGTACAAACAGATCCTATGATTTTAAAACGTTGGCATTGGGACGGGGAAAAGTTACAGTTATTTGATGAGCCCGTTGAGCGACAAATATGGATATCAGCCGGCCTTGAATATGAGAAAGTCTATGAATCCAGAAAATCTGTTTTTAATAATTTTTTGGACAATAAAAGTATTGTTTCCCTCAAAGATGTAAAAGACTTACATGCATCCGAATATCCCGGTAGGAGTAAATATTCCATCTCAATGTGGAGTGATATTGCACGAACAGTATCCAATACAATCATCGTCACACATCCCGATACAATAGAAATGCACTATTTGGATGGTTTCCCTGCCGATTCGGATAACTGGATTACAAAAGAAATGAATACACGACATGTAAAGACCTCATTATAAAGGTAACATGTGTGATAAAAGAAATAACAAGCAGGTATTGAACCCGCTTGTTATAAAACTTATTACTTTTTCTTTCCGTAACGACGGTTGAATTTTTCTACCCGACCGTCATTCATAATCATTTTCTGCTTATTGGTATAAAAAGGATGATTTGTTGAATCGACTTCAGGATGATAGACACCACCTTTTGTATTCATAGTACTTCTGGTGACTATTTCCGAACCGTCGTTCATCACAACAGTTACCTCTTTATATTCTGGATGAATTCCCTTTTTCATGATCCGTAGAGATTTATTAATTTCTATCCGTTATTGAGCTAAGTAAGATACACTTTTTTTAATCTGATATCAATTTATTAACGTAATATAGATGATTATATTGAATAAGTACTATTCAAAATCACCAAAATCATTATCAATATCGCCTAAGTCTCCAAGCATGGAGCCAACCATGTCCGTAAACGAACGCTGATCGTCCAGATCGTCTTTTCCTAATACGGAATTTTGGTGGAGGGCTTCCAGCGCAAAATCCATGAGCACCAGTAACTCTTCTTTATCTTCGATTTTAGTACTGTGTTCCTTTACAAAATCTTCAAGGCCGTTTACCGATTTCAATGCTTTCTGATATTCTTTCAGAGTAATATTATCCGGCAGTTCCACTTTATTTCCCCTTGAAAACCACTCAACAATATCTGAATAATCATTATTACCTTCGTCGTCACGTAACTGAGGATTGGGGAAATACCGGACATATACCTTATTAATCGCTTTACCAATCATATGTTTCGCAACATTAATAGCTCCTTCCTGTTCCCCTTCGTAGACCAATTCCAGTTTTCCGGTCAGGGCAGGTAAGGAATGATATAAATCAGCTATACGTATATATGTTTTTTTCTCATTATTCATAAGGGCGCGGCGCTCAGCACTTGAAACGAGTAATTCCATGGCTGTTATTGTCAATCGAGCCGATACCCCGCTTTTCTGATCAACATACTCTGATTCGCGGGCATTAAAGGCCATTTCCTCAATAATCTCGCGTATGAAATGAGGAATAATCACCTTAACGTCACTTTCCCTGCTGATCCAGGCTTCCTGCTCGGTTATCTGCATACCAATATCAATCGTCCTGGGATAATGGGTAATAATCTGAGCATCAATACGATCTTTTAATGGTGTGATAATATTACCACGATTTGTATAATCTTCCGGATTGGCAGAGAAGAAAATACTAATATCGAGAGGTATTCTGATATTAAATCCGCGTATCTGTATGTCCCTTTCCTGCATGATATTAAGTAATGCAACCTGAATACGGGGCTGTAAATCGGGCAACTCATTTATGGCGAAGATACCTCTGTTGGTTCTTGGAATAATCCCGAAATTAATAACTTCTTCATCCGCAAGGGTGATTTTTCGTGTAGCTGCCTTTATCGGATCAATATCACCGATCAGATCAGCCACCGTTGTATCGGGTGTCGCCAGTTTCTCAGCATATCGATTTGATCGGTGGACCCATTCAATGGGTGTATCATCCCCTTTTTTCTCAAGTAACTCGCGGGCATATTTTGATATGGGATGAAAGGGATCATCATTGATCTCGGATCCTGCTACAATGGGCATATACTCATCCAAAAAATTGATTAACATTCGTAATATCCGGCTTTTCGCCTGACCCCGGAGCCCCAACAGCAATGTATCATGTTTCGCTAATATGGCATGTTGTAACTGTGGAATTACCGTTTTATCATACCCCAGAATACCGGGGAATAATGTTTCCCCATTTTGCATTTTCGTAATCAGGTTCCGTCTCATCTCTTCTTTTACAGAAACGGATTCCCATCCACTTTTCTTAAGGTCTCCCAGTGTTTTTATTTTTTGGTATGAAACCGTCATTAAAAAATACTCCTTTAAGCTGATTTAAGATTTTAAACCTGTCTACTTAACCTGAACCAATTCTATTATTACTGCATTCCCTTATTTACTCAAAAACGTAGATTAAGGATATTTTGTAAAGCTTTTGCTTTGATCCAGGTTTCTTCCCATTCGTTTTCCGGTTCTGAATCGGATGTAATGGCTCCACCTATACCATACGTTAGTAATCCTTTAAAAATTATAGCAGTGCGAATCACAACATTAAAATCAAAGTTGCCTTCCGGGGTAAAATAGCCGATTGCACCGGAATACAAGCCTCTTCGAGATTGTTCTAACTCCTCAATAAGCTCCATGGCCCGTATTTTAGGTGCCCCCGTCATAGATCCCATTGGGAAACATGACCGGATACTTTCTACCGGTGATATATCTTCACGAATACCCGATGATATTTTAGAAACCATTTGGTGTACGGTCTTAAAACTATAAACTTTGCATAATTCTTCAACCTTTACGGTACCCGGCCGGGAAATTCTGTTCAAGTCATTTCGAACAAGATCAACAATCATGAGATTCTCTGCACGATCTTTAACTGATGATTCTAATTCTTTTATTAAGCGGGTGTCCTCTTCTGCAGATAAACTTCTTTTACTCGTACCTTTGATGGGTTCGGATATCAATTTGTCAGCTGTCTTCTTAAGAAACCTTTCGGGAGACGCTGAACAAACCGAAACATCCTTAGTTTGCATAAAAACGCCAAAAGGAACCGGGCCATAATTTTTCATACGAAGATATAATCCATATGGATCACCCGAAAAAGTACTACTCAATTGATGCGAAAGGTTAATTTCATAGCTTTCACCCTCGTATATCATATTCTTCGCTTCACGGATACATTTAAGGTAATCCGATTTGGACACATTTGATCGTAAATCCCCGGTTTTGAATGGGTACTTATTGTGTTGATTACTGAATACTGTTGGTTTTTGGATCAGTGCCTTATTATCAGTAATTATATGACTCCCGGAATTATGCGCCTCACTCACCAGAAAAGACGGTTTAAAAAAATAGAGATCCGGTAATTTTGGGGAAGGCCGGAATTCAGGATAAAAACCGGTTGTATAGTCTTTTAAATCATATGAGAGATATCCAAAATGCCAGCCGGGATATGCTGAACGAAAGTATTTTAATGCTTCCCATGGATTCAATTTCAATTTTTCGATAGTTCCATCAACATGATTATGTATACTGATATCATCACCAAATGCTCTAATTTCAACTTCCGGGTTACCGGCCAAAAAACTGGTATTGGAAGAAGGATGATCAGTTGATTGTGATTCCAATAAAATAACCGGACCCTGATCTCGCAGGATATTAATGACCTCCTCATTTATTAGAGCCACAAATAGCGTATTCTGTCTTTAAATAATTTCTTGAGTGTCTGATATGCCGGATGATCGATTGTATACGTAACATCATTAATTTTCGATACGGAATTCATTTCTTTGATAGAATTCGTTATCCACACAGCCTCGGCACTGCTCAAATCTTCCATTGTGTATTTCCCCTCACGTATTTTATAATCGGTATCCTGCTCTATTAAAGTCATTAATAACCCCCTCGTTATACCCGGAAGTATATCACACTCCAATGAAGGTGTATGAACAGTATCCTTTTTTAACCAGAAAAGATTTGCTGTAGCGGCTTCACTGATATATCCATCTGTCGTTAGCATCAAGGCTTCATCAGCTTTTTTTTCCTTTGCCTGTCTTTCAGCAAGGATATAACTGATACCATTCGATAATTTAAAAGATGAACTAATAAGAGTTCCTGGAATTTTCCGTTGATCCACAATAGCCATTGTTACCGGTTGTACATTTTGGATGATGGGTGCCACTGTTACCAGGAAAGTGCTTCTGCTATCTTTTTCTGTCTGATATCCCGGAGTCCCATTACGCCATACCTGAATCCTGATGCGAGCATCAATCTCAATTAATTCACTCTGTTCAAGTAACTTTTCAATAATATGAGCCAGATAATGTTCCGTGAAAGCTGCGGGTATTTTGATACCTAAATATTTCATGCCATCTTTCAAACGGTCTATATGCCGGTCGAGTGCTACAAAACGCCCCTGATATGATCTGAGCGTTTCAAAACAGCCGTCACCATAATAAGCAGCCCTCGATTGTGCCCTGATCTTAACTTCCTGCAGTGGAAGTATATTGCCATTTAAAGATGCATAAATCATATAAAATCACACCTAAGATAATTATTCTTGTTGCTGTAACGCCATTTGCAGTTTCTTCAGAGTTGAATTATTCCGATATCCTGCATGTGAATATAATAACTTACCATTGGGTTTATAAACCATAAAAGTCGGTAAACCGGGTACTTTCAATTGAAAATAGAGATCATTACCCAGGACAAATCTGAATGGGAAATGGCCATTTTTCTTGAAATATTTATTCACTGAGGGACGCGATTCCCTTACTGATGCCGCTATTACTGTAAGTTTTCCCGGATAGTTATGTTGTAGTTTTTCCAGGTCTTTAAACAGATATAAAGAGGGATCGGCATAAGACGACCAAAAATCCAGAACAACATATCTGCTCCTGAAATCAACGACCCTGACGCTGTCATCTTTGAAAACATCTTTCAAGTAAGAGTGTGCTATCTGATCTTGTTCTTTTTCGGCTTTTTTATAAAAATCATCTTTGGCACTAACGTGCAGGTAGATAGTACTTATGGCAATAAGCAATATTGAAACTATTGCCACAATAATCGCAAACCTGTTAAAATATTTCGGGTCTATCCGTAAACTCATTTTCTGTCTTTATTGAATGTGCTTCTTTGATCGGCTAATATACGAGCTTTATCACTTTTTAATAAACACAGTGAAATAAAAAAGGAGCTTTTATAAGCTCCTTCATAACGTTTAAATCAGTTGGCAAGTATCTTCGCCGATAACGGAGGCAGGTTTACTGTAAAACTTCGTTTCTTCACTTCGACATTTCCGTCATCGAGCAAACTCTTCAGATGTCGGGAGCTACGTTTTAAAAGGCCGGTTGAAACAGTAACAGCTTCCGATTTATCTCCCCTGTTAATGAGTACAAAAGCAATGTTTCCTTTTTTATTATACCGTGCAAAAGCAATAATTTTATTCTTATCGTTTGTATAAACCGTTTTATATAAACCGGTATTAAATACTTCATTCTCTGAACGAATCCGGGCGAGCTTTTGATACCAATTGAATAAGTTCTGATGAAAGTACACACTGTCACGAGGTCTGGGCCTCGATAACGGATCATTAACTTCTGTTTTATATTTCATATCCGGCCAGACCATTGGCTTACGATCATCCGGATCATCGGCACCCCACATACCGGCTTCATCTCCATAATATATCATGGGTGAGCCTACATACGTAAATTGAAACAATGCTATCATTTTTTGAATCTTCCGCTCACCGGCATTCGGAGCACGCACATCATACCCCTGATAAGCTTTACTTTTTTCTTTGAAAGCATGATCGGAATTGACAATCTGGGAAGCCAGTCTCTCGGTATCATGGCTATCCATCAGGTTCATCATCGCCAGGTTATCAACCCATGGGTAATCGGCTCTGACATTGGCCAAACTGGTATCCAATTGAGATGCCGTATACTTTTGAGTTATGAAAAACTTGCTCACCCTTCTCGTAAAACGATAATTCATTACAGCTGTAAATTCTTTACTATTTATATAGTTAACGGCATTTCGCGACCATATTTCGGCAGATGTGAAAGCATTAGGATTGATTTTTCTGACGAGGGCATGCCATTGATCCCAAAAATTATGGCCTATTTCTTCTGCCACGTCCAACCGCCATCCATCAATACCATCCGAAGGGTCTCCGTCTCCATTCGGATCCATCCAGCGACGTGTATCCGCAAAGATAATTTCTCGCACCGGTTCGATTATATTTCCATTCTTTTTCGTCCAGACAGGCAATCCTTTATATCCCCACCACCCTTTATAATTAAACTCATTGGTATCGGGAGTGGCGGGATTATCAAAAGATGTGACTTCATACCAATTTTTAAATTTCGAATGTTGTTGATTCTTCACCAAATCACGAAAAGCCCAAAAATCCGTACCCGTATGATTGAAAACACCATCGATAATCACTTTCATCCCTCGATTATGTGCTTCTTTTATCAATTTGAGGAACATTTTATCTGCTGATGTCCATACCCACTTTGATGGGTCAGAAGAATCTTCATTCTTCATCATTTCAGCATCACCTTTGGGATCCGGGCCGAAGAAACGATCGACATGGTGATAATAGCTGGCATCATATTTATGTAGAGAAACCGCATCCTGTACCGGATTAAAATAAATGGCATTCACCCCGAGTTTCTTTAGATAATCTAATTCATCGATCACCCCCTGCAGATCGCCGCCATAACGACGATAATTTACGAAATCATAAAAGCCTGGATCTACTCGCTGCTCCCATGCTGCCCGCTGATACCAATCACCTGTCCACGTCGAAATCGTCCATCCTTTGGGTGCCCCGATACGTTTAGCCGTCGGCTCGTTATTCTTGTCACCGTCTCTGAACCGCTCGGGAAATATTTGGTACCAGATAGCATGTTTACTCCATTCCGGAACAGGAGGAGCCGATTTTATTTGGGCGCGACAGTACCCACTACCGATAATTAATATGATTACGCCAAAGATAAGATTGACAACAATTTTTTTCATTTCATCACTCTATATTTTATGATTTCAGGCGAAGAGCATCCACTTGGTCGTAGTGACCTAAACTGTTAATTGATAATTATTAGCTGTTTCCTGATTTGCACCTTTGGACCTTTGGACCTAACCATATTTATTTCCTTAACCCTAATCTTATTTAAGCAGCATCATCTTTTTAACAAATACATGATTTTTTGTAATCAACCTGGCAAGATACAGCCCACTACTTAACTTATTGGCATCAAATGTAACCGTATATTCCCCTGCAGCCTGCTGTTTCTTATTTACCAGAGATGCAACCTGCTGACCGAGTACATTATATATCTCAAGTCTCACATTTGAGGGCGATGCCAGTTTATAGGTAATATTAGTTGTCGGATTAAATGGATTCGGATAATTTTGTTCCAGTTCGAATTTTTGTGGAACACCGTTTGATTGACTTTCCTGATCTTTGATATCTGTCAATATACCCTGTTCAGGAGCGGGTAATTTTTTTGTTGTATATATATGAAATTCACCGGGTTGCAAATCGACTGATTGTTGATTACTCGTCACATTGACTGATTTACCGCTGAAATAATCATACCATGTGCCGGTCTTCTGGAAATTAGGTGGCATAGTATGCGAAATGACATCAAAATTACCGATGATGTTAACATCCATTGAGGTATCATTCAGTTGGATCTGTTTTAGCGCACCACTGACATTCATGGTATAATTTGAAGTCTGAAAGACAGGATATTTTTCTTTTAAAGTAATCAACGTTGAAAAGACTTTATTGAGCTTAGCCCTGTCTTCATTATTCATATAATCCCATCGAATCGGTTTTTTTCCAATTCGCCCATTATAATTTATTGAATAATCATAACCCATTTCCTCGAACTGCCAGATCATTTTGGGTCCGGGGATAGTAAAAAAGAAGGCCGCATTTTCTTTAATACGATTAAGAGCCGTTGACAAATTTTTAATGTTATAACTGCCACTACTGTTTCCATACTGTAAAGTTTTATACATTATCCGTTCTTCGTCATGGCTTTCCATATAAGCAATCAGATTGGGTTTACGCCAGTTTCTGTATTCGTAAGATGCACCCGACAGATCCCAACCATTGGAATAACCCATGGCAGCCTGAGCATAACTGTAATTCTCATTTCCCCATATCATCATCCCGTAATTGGATAGTACTTTTTCTTCACTGTTTTCAGTGAAGAGTTCCAATATATCATATGCGGTGGAGTCGGTTTGCCAAATGTGATCGGCGTAATGCTCCAGTATTTTAATTCTGGATATATCATACGCATACCCATCTCCAGGTGTATTGGTAAATCCCTTGGCGAAATCAAAACGGTAGCCATCGACATGAAAATTTTTAATCCAGTAACTGGTTACACGATCCACAAAATATTGGGTAGCCTTGCTCTCATGATTGAAATCATAACCCCAGCTGTATGAAGTATTTGGTGACGATTCATTAAACCAGGGATTTTCGGCAGACGGATGGCCGTTTTTAAAATACATGCGAACCATAGGTGACTGTCCGTAAGAGTGATTTAATACCATATCCATGATTACGGCAATACCCTTTTGATGGCAGTCGTCGATAAATTGTTTCAAATCAACTGCCGGACCATAATATTTATCAGGTGCAAAATAAAATATCGGGTTATACCCCCAGCTGTCATTCCCTTCAAACTCCGTTACGGGCATCAGCTCTATGGCATTAACGCCCAAACGCTGTAAATATCCAAGTGTATCAGCCAGGGTTTTATAATCATGATTAGCCGTAAAATCTCTAACCAATAATTCATAAATCACAAGGTTGTTTTGATTTGGCCTTTGAAAATTACTGTCATGCCATTGAAAATTCGTCTGAGCTGTTTGTAAAGTTCCAACAATATGGTCCGTTTTACCGGTGGGATACGGTTTAAGATTCGGATAAGTGGCAGAAGTAATAAATTTGTCATTATTCGGATCAAGAATCTCATGAGAATATGGATCCGCTATTCTCAGATTACCGTCAATTAAATATTGAAAAGCATATTTGGTACCGGGAGACAGATTGTGCAGTTTGATCCAATAATAAACGCTATCGGCATTCACCGAATCACGTTTCATATAATAATTGGGATCAATCTGCCAATTATTGAATCCGCCTATGACATAAACGAATTTTTTATGAGGGGCAAATAATGATAAAGTGGCTGTAGTAGGATCATTCGGATCATAATTAATACCGTCTTCTATACCGGCAGGCCGTGCCTGATTCACTATTGGTGCATTAACTACATAATCAAATGAGGTTGTATCATTATTGCCATTGCCATCACTTCCGATCAGAGTAACGGGAATTTTGCCGTAATTGGAAGCCGTAATAGCATATGTGAGAGAATCCCCATTAACTGTTTTCACTTCTGTCCCGTTAACCAGTAACGTAAGAGAGATACTTCCTTTTCCTATTAACGTACCTCTCGCTACTACATTAAACGTACTGTCTTTCTTAATGAAAACATTATCTGAGACAGGATTAGTGAATTTTACATGAACTCCGGGTTGATAAACCGGGACGAAGATATCGGCACCGCCAACATCCCTTCCTGTCTTTGAACCATCAGAATTTCTAAAGACAAAAGCCAGGTCCTTAACTACTTCAGTTGTGTCTGTTATGCCATAATATTTTCGAACATTTGGGATGATCAATTGATACGTATCAGTCGCAATACGGGTCATAAGGGCTTTCGGTATATTTTGATCCCAGGCCGCAATAACATGCGTCCATCCATCCGCTTTATTGGTTAAAACCCCTGTATGAGCATACACATCCCCTGTATATCCGGACAGTCCACCATCTCCCTTATCCGCATGAAATGTAACGACGACCGTGTCTTGCGTAGTAGGGAAAACAGGTACGGTGGTTACAACTTGTGCAAAACCGGTATTAAAGAAAAATAAAATGGATAATGTTGATAATAAAAAATTGTAACGTTTTTTCATCTCATTGTTTCTGGCGTGTAAAACTTAAGTTCTTTATATCTAAAATGGCTGCAAGTTTATACCATGATGAATAGAGCAAGAAGATCAGATGGCAATTACCAGCTATTTTATTAAATAACCTTTTCTTTAATATTCTTTGATGTAGAATCTCTTAAAATTAATTCAGGGGAAAAAACAGTATGTGAAATCATAGCTTTTCTATTATGTAATCGATTCATAAGCTTTTCTACGGCTAAAGCTCCCATCTCATACATAGGCTGACGCATTGTTGACAATCCAAGGTATTCCGATATTTGAATATCGTCAAAGCTTATCAGGGGGATCTGTTTATTATAATCTTTCATTGCTTTCAGAGCGCCAACTGCCTGAATATCAGAAGCGCTGAAACAGGCATCAGGTTTTTTCCCGCTTTTTAGCAACTTGATCATGGCCTCATAACCTGCTTTCTCAGTGAAGCCGTCACGGTCGAGGTCATCACCTTTTACAATCAAATCTTCATCAACGAGATACCCTGCATCTTCCAGAGCTCGTTTATATCCTAAAACTCTGTCTCTCGTTGGTTTGGCCTGTGGTAATGCCGAAATCATGGCAACCCGCTTATAATTATGTCTCAAAAGAAATTGTGTAGCTGTATAAGCTCCTTCAACGCTATCCACACTAACTGAATCAAATCCGGTGTGATATTCATCCATTAATGTGATGGGTACATCATATCTTTTTAATGATTCCCACAAAGATTCTTCCAGGTGTATTGAAATAAATAAGTAACCATCTCCCATTCCTTTACGAAGGACATACTCAACCTGATCGACCAGATTCACATTCGGTTTGATATTATAAATATTCAAATCGTAATTGAACTCAGTAAGCTTATCCTGAATACCCGCCAATACTTCCATAAAGAAATAATTGGAAATTACGGGAACCAGAGCCATAATTATTTTGGTATTTCTTCTGGCCAGGCCCTGGGCAAATGCTTTTGGATGATACCCCATTGCGTCAGCTATACCAAGTATCTTTTCCCGGGTTTTTTCAGAAACATTTTTATTGTTATTGAAAAC
>DATFMH010000027.1:0-41735 GCA_035267045.1 Balneolales bacterium | reverse complement strand
AAAGAAACAGGCATCTCGTTCATCAATCATCTGCCGGATAAGGATATTGCCCATAACCGGTTGTTACTGGATGGTTCAGGCGTGGCCGTTGCTGATATCGACGGGGACGGGCTCCCAGATCTGTATTTCAATCAACTGGACGGTCCCAATAAGCTGTACAAGAACCTGGGCAACTGGCATTTTAAAGATATCACAAATTCCGCCGGAGTGGCATTGCCTGATTATTATTCCAGCGGGACAGTTTTTGCCGATGTAAATGGTGATGGTAAACCGGATTTATTGATAACTACTTTTGGTCACGGAACCATATTATTTATAAATGATGGCAATGATCATTTTTCCCGTGATCATCATAGCGGTTTGGATGCTAAAACGCTGGGAGGGACCTCCATGACACTAGCCGATATTGACGGTGACGGTGACCTGGATCTTTATGTGGCTCATTATCGTAAACGAACCGTTTATGATCTCTACACTAACCCGGAACGTTCTCCCGGCAGGATTGTACAGAAAAACGGAAATTCATACAAAGTTAAACCGCCATTCAACAAATACATCACCATCATCCAGGGAAGAAAAGGACGTACACTTCGTGAGTATGGTACCATTGATGAATTGTATATAAACCAGGGTGGAACAGGACAAAACTGGAAAGGTTTTAAACGGGTTAAAGATTTTTCTAAGCACTTTAAAACATCAAAAAATAATGCCGTCAGTCTAAGTAAAGACTGGGGATTAACAGCCCGGTTTGAAGATCTGAATAATGATGGATTACCCGATTTATATGTGTGTAATGATTACTGGACACCCGACAGGATATGGATCAACCAGGGTAAAGGGGTGTTTAAGGAGATCAATCCCACGGCTGTTGGCCATTTAAGCTTATCGGCTATGAGTGTGGCTATGGGTGATGTCAATAATGACGGGAAACCGGACTTTTTTGTGACGGATATGTTGAGTCCTTATCACACCCGCAGGTTTCATGAGTTCCACACCATATCTCCATTTCCCGAAAAAGTGGGAGAAATAAAGAATCTGCCACAATATTCCCGAAATTCGTTATTCATTAATCGTGGTGATAATACCTATGAAGAGATAGCCAATTATGCGAATGTTGCGGCCAGTGGCTGGTCGTGGGCTACGGCGTTCATGGATGTGAATTTGAATGGACGGGAAGATATTCTGATCAATAACGGGTACCAGTATGATGTCCGCGAACTGGACACACAGATGCGCGTCGATCATATGGAAAAACAGTATCCCAACGATCTGAACAGGTATTTACAGGATATTCTTCGTTATCCGTCCTTAAAACTTAGAAATAAGATTTACCGGAATGATGGGAACCTGAAATTCACAGAGGTTGGTAAAAAATGGGGATTTAAGCAAAAAGATGTCTCCCAGGGACTGGCACTGGCCGACCTGGATAATGATGGCGACCTGGATGTGATCACTAACCGGTTGAATGATCCGGCAGCGATCTATAAAAATATCACATCTGCACCCCGAATTGGTGTCCGGTTAACTGGAAAAGCGCCTAATACACAGGTTATCGGGGCAAAAGTCCAACTGGTCGGCGGACCAACAAAGCAAGTAAAACAAGTTGTTGCCGGTGGTAATTACCTGTCAGGTTCGGATACGCAACTTATGTTTGCGGCCGGTAAACGGAAGAAAAATTTTACCCTGAAAATTACCTGGCCGGATGGCGAACAAAGTGTGATCGACAGTGTGCAGACCAACAGGCTGTATGATGTGAATGAGTCCAAAATACCTGTTTATAAAGGTAAAATTGATAAACCATCCGCGGGTCCTGCGACATTTAAAGATGTCTCCGGCTCTTTACATTTCAAAGAACACGAAGATTCTTACCAGGATTTTAAACGACAGCCTCTTCTGCCGGTCAGGTTGAGCCAGGAAGAACCGGGAATGGCATGGATCGATTACAATAATGATGGGAAGCCGGATCTGTTCGAGACCTCCGGTAAAGGCGGTCACCTTGCCATATTCAAAAATAAAGGAAATGGTCACTTCCAAAAACAACGTATCAGTAAACTCACAAATAAAGCCAAAGGCGATCAAACAGCTGTGATCGGATGGCAGACATCGCAGGGTACAAATATCATTGTTGGAAATTCAAACTATGAGTTGAAATCAGGCAAGGGACCATCGGCGATCTGCTATCTCATCAGGAACGGGAAAGTGGTCAAAGAGGAAAAACTCCCCGGGACTCAATCGAGTACCGGGTCCTTAGCCGCAGCCGATTATAATAAAGACGGGACCGTGGATTTGTTTGTTGGCGGCAATTTTATTCCCGGGCAATATCCCAAAAACGCCAGTTCCAGATTGTATAAAAATGAAAATGGAAAGTTTGTGTTAGATGTTGATAATACATCGCTACTCAAAAATATCGGTAATGTAACAGGTGTAGTCTTCACCGATTACAACCATGACAGCTGGCCGGATCTATTGATCAGTACCAGCTGGGGGTCTTTGAAATTGTTCAAAAATAACCACGGAATTTTTGAGGATGTCACTAATAAGGTTGGTTTAGATAAGTATTACGGCTGGTGGAATGGCGTGGCCACCGGTGATTTCAATAATGACGGATACCCGGATATCATAGCTACGAATATCGGGTTGAACAGCCGCTATCATCTCGTTCCGGGTCATTCGTTGCGCATGTATTACAACGATATGAATTCGGATGGTGTAATGGATATCATACAAGCCAATTACGATACTTCGATGAGTGCTTATGTGCCGATTCGTACATTGGGTTACTATATAAAATCGGTCCCGGCCATGGCGCACCGGCTGCATTCGTACACCGAATATGCGCATTCAACCTTACGGAAGATAATTGGTCCGGTGCTGGATATGTTCCCCTATAAAAAAATTAACACATTGCAAAGTATGGTATTCATGAATAAAGGGGCAAAAGGATTTACCGCGCATCCCTTACCGCAAGCGGTACAGCTGAGTGCTGCTAATGATGCTTCAATAGGGGATTATAACAACGACGGCAATGAAGATATTTTCCTGAGCCAGAATCAGTTTGATTTTCCTCCGGGAGATGCCCGGCTGGATGCCGGCAGGGGATTATGGTTAAAAGGGAATGGTAAAGGACAATTTACTGCTATACAAGGTCAAAAGAGTGGGGTGGAAGTATATGGCGAACAGCGCGGAGCAGCTTTGGCTGATTTCAATGGAGATGGTAAAGTCGATCTGGCGGTATCTCAGAATGGTAACAATACAAAACTATATCTGAATCAAACGAAGAAATCAGGAATTATTATCCGATTGGAAGGACCTTCCACAAACCGTGATGCCATTGGATCAAGTATTCGTTTGGTGTATAAAAATGGAAAAGAAGGACCGGAGCGGGAAATACAGGCCGGCTCGGGATACTGGTCGCAAAACAGCGCTACGCAGGTAATGGGAACATCAGGTCAACCTGTAAAAATCATGATAAGATGGTTTAATGGTAAAACCGAGGGTGTGCCGGTACGGTCTGGTAAAAGTCGTTATGTGATAGAATATAAATAAGCGGTCAGTCATCAGCTCAATACAATTAATAATGAATAATAAGTAATGAGCAATTAGAATCTGGATGGTCCGGATTGGAATGATATGTTAGGATAATTTCGAGCCGCAGATTTTCGCAAATAAAATGGAGAACGGAAACCGGAAGACGGAGACCGGAGGACGGAAAATGGATTTACGTTTATATCCGTAGGGACATGACATGGCATGTCCCTACGGCTTTGGGCCTTGTTAAAGCAAAGGATTCATTGTTCGTTTATAACATTTATGGCAAGGCTATAAAAGAGAATTGGAAATGACCAGCACGAACTACCCATCACTAACCACGACGTCAACCAGCTTTGATCCGGGATCTCGTAAATTATGGCTTTCAGCTTTCATTTATTTATAAACGATATAAAGAAAGTGCACGTTGTCAGATTTCTCCACTTCGGTCGAAATGACAGAGACAAGAGGTTACTATATTTGTCAGAATCGCAGATTCACACGGATTCCGCTAACTTGGAGTACTTACTAACTTTAAGTACTCCAAGTACTTATATTTACCAATAATCTCCAACTAACAACCGTAACAGCGTTATCCGGACTCCGATTCGGGATCTCGTGAATTGGGGTTATTAACCTAATACCTGGCACATAACTGTCATCCCGATCACCGCAGAGGGATCTATTAAGGCTATGGGCTTTTATTAGTTAAAAAATGGCATAAAGTTCCCGGGCGTTGATAGATTCCTCGACAAGCTTCGGAATAACAGGTTGGTAGTTTGTGGTCAGTCGACTATCATCGATGGTCTTTTTTTAAAATAATCTGGGGCAAAATAACGGCATCAGACCAAGGTTATCGTTTCTCCCTTCTCTTTTATTGGTAACCTGTTAAAATTTAACTTATAATAGTAACCGTCTGTACAGAATATTCAAGTAGCAGGTAATAATAAACAATTGTAACGGGGATAATGATGAACGTTGATGGAAACTATTATCTATTGAAAAACAATTTGGTTAGTACAATTTACACAAGCAGGAGTTACAAAATAATGATCGAAATATTGACCTTAATTCTACCGGTTTTATTTGTTACTTCCGCTTTCGGACAACAAATGTCCGGGAATAATACGTTAGGCCAAAAGGTCGATAATGTTGCTAACCAGGTATTGAAAGCAACCGGTGTTCCCAGTGCTTCGGTGGCTGTGGTGCAACATGGTAAAATTGTGTATACACACGCCTATGGATCGGCCAAATTGAACCCGGATGTTGCGGCAACTACCGATATGAGATATGCCATCGGTTCTATCAGTAAACAGTTTACGGCAGCCTGTATTCTGATACTTGAGCAGGAAGGTAAAATATCGCTGGATGATCATGTCTCGAAGTGGTTTCCCGGTTTCACCCGGTCTAATGAAGTAACGATACGGGAATTGCTTTCTCATACTTCGGGCTACCAGGATTTCTGGCCGCAGGATTATGTGCCACCCATGATGCAGAAACCCATCCAGCCGATGGAAATACTGAACCGGTGGGCCAAAAAACCGCTGGATTTTGATCCGGGTACCCGCTGGCAGTATAGTAATACGAATTTTGTTATAGCAGGCCAGATCGTTCAAAAAATTACCCGTGAACCGTTTTATAAATTTTTAAAGGATCATATTCTTGATCCGTTACAGATGAATAGTGCAGTGAATTTTGACCAGGGAAAAATGACATCCAGTGATCCCGAAGGGTATATGCGGTATGGATTAGGCCCCTTGCGTCCGGCACTACCTGAAGGTTCGGGCTGGATGGACGGTGCAGCCGAGCTGGCTATGACACCTCATGATCTGGCAAAATGGGATATATCCATTATCAACCAGAGTTTATTGGAGCCATCATCGTATAAAAAATTCGAACGAGAAGTGCTTTTGAAAAGTGGTGTGGGAACAGGCTATGCACTGGGTATTGAAGTGGGAATGATGAATGGTCATCGCATGCTGTCTCATAGCGGAGAAGTTTCCGGCTTCACGGATGAAAACATGGTCTTTCCGGATGATAGTGCCGCGGTTGTTGTGTTAACCAACCAGGATGCTGCTTCTGCTTCAGGGGCTATTGCTCGTGAAGTCTCTCATCTTTTGTTCAAAACCCAGGATAAGAACACGGCGATGCGGACCGAACAGGCTCGTAAGATCTTTGAAAATTTGCAAAAAGGAAAAATTGACCGGTCATTATTTACTTCCGATGCCAATGCCTATTTCAGTAAACAGGCGCTGCAGGATTTCCAGTCAAGTTTAAGTCCGTTAGGGAAACCAAAATCATTTACGCAGACGAATCAGCAGGACCGTGGTGGTATGCTTGAACGGGTATTTCGTGTGGTAACACCTAAACAAACATTACGCGTTTGGACCTATCAGAAACCTGATGGAAAGCTGGAGCAATACCAGATCGCTCCGACGCGGTGATTGTTAAAGGCCAAAGAATTTATTTGATTCGCTGTATTTATAAAAAACGTTTATTCAAACCTGACAGGTTTTTAAATTTTAGCCACAGATTATCGCAGGTAAAAGTGGATTTAAAGAAGGGCTCCACCTAAATCGGTGGGGCCCTTCTTTATTAGCAAGAAACCAATCCAACCATCTCTAAATCTGGCAAATCCAAATTCTGACAATCTTTGCTTTTATTACGTTTTTTATTGTCTGAATCACGGATTCACACGGATGACGCTGATTACACGGAAAGTGTTAATGAAAAAATATAGTAAAGCAAATAAGAGCAAAGTCTAATTAGCAGGCCATTATTAAAATGACAAATGGTTAGATGTTGTAATCTTGTTTATATCTACAGGCAGGAAACTCATCCGGAGTTTATTTGTTAAGAAAAAAACTACGGTAGTGATACATACTTTCATTCAAAAATTAATAGATAATTATCAACCTGTAATAGTATGTTTACGGATCACAAGTTAGATATTGCTTTTTTCATCCCGCCTGACTAATTGATATCCATTAGTCAAATAGCATTATGACTGAAGTGATGGTTTTGTTAAACGTTGTATCTTGCATGCAATTGCATATGCATTCAATAAAGACTAGTATCGTCAAAGCAGAATGATATAAAGTTATAACAACTTATAACAAACAGAATCAGTCATAGATGCTAACATCTTAACAACGGACATCGCGATTGTTATGCAAGCTATTTCCAGCTTAACAATCGATAACCGGTGGTAGTATTTTGACTAATTGTAACTAAGTGAGGTTTAAGATCATGAAATTACCGGGTAAATATTCATTTTTTGTAAGTATTATCCTCTTTTTGATAACAAGTACATGTCTGGCGCAGCAAAAAAAGCTGACTCGACAGGATTATAAACGCGCCGAGCATTTTTTACCGGCCTATACCGATTCCATGGTGCACCATACGGTATCAAATGCCACATGGCTGGAAGACGGAAAGTTGATTTATAGTGATGCTGCAGCTGGTGGAAATGTCTTTAAAATTTATGATCCTTCTACCGGCCAGATTAAAGACGCTTTTAATCAAAAAAAATTATCTGAGTCTTTATCAAAGGTGCTGAACAGACACGTTGATCCGATGCACCTGCCTATCCGGGAATTGGGTCTCACTAACAACGGCCATACATTATATTTCAGTGTGGGCAGGACGAAATACCGTTGTAATTTGAATACATATGATTGTGAATACCGTGCGGCAGGCAATGATGTTTTATCTCCGGATGGCACCAAAGCCGTTTTTATCAGGGATTACAATTTGTGGATGCGGAACGTTAAAACGGGCAAGCTAACGCAGCTCACATTTAACGGGAAGAAAAATTATGGATATGGCACGAACAATGGAGGATGGATCACAAGTGATATTCCGGTTGTTCGCTGGTCGCCTAACTCAGAACGCATCGCCACTTTTCGTCAGGATGCCCGGTTGGTGAAAAATATGTACCTCGTTCAAACGAAAATTGGTCATCCTAAATTGATGAAATGGAAATATTCCCTGCCCGGCGACAGTGCCATATTTAAAATTGAACGCGTGGTTATTGATCTGAAACCTCATCCGCATGTTGTTCATCTGAAGATGAAAGCCGATGCCCAGCGGTCGACGATCAGCGATGATATTGCAGGACGTGGTGGTGAATTCCTGGATACCGAATGGGGACCCAATAGTGATAAACTGGCGTTTGCCTCCGTGTCGAGAAATCTTCAAAGTGTTACCCTGCGAATGGCTGATCCGCAAACGGGCGATGTGCACAAAATCTTAAATGAAAAAGTTAAAACATTCTTCGAGTCCGGTGCCAACAAGGTAAACTGGCATGTACTGCCGGAAAGTAATGAAGCTATCTGGTACTCACAGAGAAGTAACTGGGGACATCTGTATCTCTATAATCTCAAAACCGGTAAGCTTGAACATCCGATAACCAAAGGTGATTGGAATGTCTTGCAGGTGCGTTATATCGATCGTAAAAATCATAAAATATATTTTACCGGATCCTGCAGGCATGAAGGGAATCCCTATTATCATTATTTCTATAGTGTTGATTTCAGTGGAAAACACCTGAAGCTGCTTACGCCGAAGACCGCTGATCATGAAATTACGGTATCCAAAGATGGAAAATATTTTGTGGATACGTATTCGACGCCGATAACTCCACCTGTTTCAGTTGTTAGAAATAATAACGGCAGAAAAATTAAGACTCTGGATAAGGCAAATATAGCTGAACTTAAAGCTACCGGCTGGAAGCCGCCGACACCGTTCACCGTCAAGGCAAGAGATGGCAAGACAAATCTGTACGGGATGATGTTTAAGCCGACTAATTTTAATCCAAATAAATCCTACCCGGTGCTGGTTTATATTTACCCGGGGCCACAAACCGGAAGTGTGGGTGGGTGGTCGTTTAGTGCGGCAAGAATGGATAAACAGTCGATGGCGGAGTTAGGTTTTATTGTAGTGGAAGAAAACGCACTCGGGACACCCGGCCGTTCCAAATCCTTTCAGGATTACTGGTATGGTGATATGGGAGATAATGGACTTCCGGACCAGGTGGCGATGGTTAAGCAATTGAGCAAAAAGTATTCCTGGATGAATCAGAATGAAGTGGGCATCTGGGGGCACTCTGGTGGCGGTTTTGCCACAACCCGGGCTATGCTGACTTATCCCAACTTTTTTAAAGTGGGCGTCTCCGAAGCAGGCAACGAGGATAACCGCGATTATGAAGCCGACTGGGGTGAAAAGTACGAAGGTTTGCTGAAAACGTACGGTGATTCCACGAATTACGACAACCAGGCCAATGAGTTACTGGCTCATAACCTGAAAGGAAAACTGCTGTTAGCCAAAGGTACGATGGATAATAATGTGCCTCCATATTGTACCTATCTGATGGTCGACTCACTGGAAGCGGCCAATAAGGATTTTGACCTGATTATATTGCCAAACCGCCATCATGGTTTTTATTTCGATCCTTATATGGTGAGAAGACGGTGGAATTATTTTGTTCGTAATCTCGAACACGCCGTACCACCTGAGGAGTTTGATATAAAGGTTCATTAAAGCGGAAAAAACAGTTATTAAGTGTATTGGGTTATTGAGTATAATAAGTTACTACTCAATAACTTAATAACTTAATAACCTGGTAACTAATGTATTACTGATGCGACGATTTATTTTGCTTTCGATAATGAGTTTTGCCTTTTCTATAATGGTTTATGGGCAGGCATCAACTTCATTCACTCATGCCGATACATTGCATGGGGCCGTCAACCCACAGCGGGCATGGTGGGATGTGACATTTTATGACCTGCATCTAACGGTAAACCCGAAAGATTCGACGATATCGGGTTGGAATGGGATTACTTATAAAGTTACGAATGATGCAAAGAATATGCAGATTGATCTCCGGAAACCGTTGCATATCGACCGTGTGACGCAGGATGGTCAGGATTTGAAGTTCCAAAGGGACGGCAATGCCTATTTCATATCGATGAAAGCAAAGCAGGAGATAGGAACTCAAAAACGCATCGTTGTTCATTATTCCGGTCATCCGCATGTGGCCAAAAAACCACCCTGGTCGGGAGGATTCAGCTGGAGCAGGGACAAGAAAGGCCGGCCGTGGATCGAAACGACGAGCCAGGGTATTGGTGCGAGCGTTTGGTGGCCCAACAAAGATCAATGGAAAGATGAGCCGGACAGCATGAGTATCAATGTTACGGTTCCTGATCCGTTAGTAGATGTTTCGAATGGTCGATTACGTAAAAAAACGCATCATTCGAATGGCACAACAACCTACTCATGGTTTGTCAGCAATCCTATCAATAATTATGATGTGGCGGTTGTTATCGGCAATTTTAAGCATTTTCATGGCACATATAACGGTTTAAAAGGAAAACTGGATCTCGATTACTGGGTGCTGGATTATAATTTGAAAAAGGCTGAGAAGTATTTTCCGCCACAGGTTCATAAGATGTTAAAAAGCTTTGAATACTGGTTCGGACCCTATCCGTTTTATAAAGACAGCTATAAACTCGTGGATGTCATTAGTACCGGAATGGAAGATCAATCGAATGTGACCTATGGCAATCATTATGCCTTTGGTTACCGGGGACGCGATGAATCGGGAACCGGTTATGGGTTGAAATTCGATTTCATAATCGTACATGAAAGTGCTCATCAATGGTGGGGAAATAGTGTGACAGCTAGCGATATTGCAGATATGTGGATCCATGAATCGTTTGCCAATTATGCGGAGGCGCTTTATGTGGAGAGTCAGTTTGGTAAGAAAGCCGGGGAAGCCTATACAAGAGGTGAACGGAGACATATAAGAAACCGCAAACCGATCATTGGTCATTACGGTGTACATGATGAAGGATCCGGGGATATGTATTATAAAGGAGGCAATATGCTCCTGATGATCCGGGAAATCATTAATAATGATGCAACTTTTAGGAATATCCTGCACGGCATACAAAAGAAGTATTACCATCAGACCGTAACCACCCAGCAGATCAAGGATTATTTCATCGCCCATTCCGGTAAAAACCTGGACGACGTATTTGATGAATATCTACGTGAGACCGGGATTCCCACTCTCCAATATTATATCCGTGATCATGAACTCCATTACCGGTGGAATGCGGATTTGAAGCATTTCAATATGCCGCTGAAGGTTCAACTATCAGAAGGGAAATGGACATTTATCAAACCGACATCTGATCGTTGGCAAATGGCTAGGTTGCATCTAAAAAAACCTTCAGACTTTAAGATCGATAAAAACTTTTATATCAAAACAGATTCTATTTCTGCTCCAACCATAAGAGAATAATCATGAAGAAATTTCATCGCAGATTCAGGTACCTGAGTATTGTAACATTATCATTTTGTTTAGGAAATATATTATTTCCAGGATTAGCCAAATCATCAGAATCAATACATAGTAGTGTGAGACAGGACAGCAGTATAACCGTAAAACAACCGGTTTCGCATGATGTGTCGGCACCCCTCGCAGCATCCGGCCAGGTCCGGAATTCCGACAAAGCTATAAATAATAAATACAAAAGGCCACGAATTACGGTTCCTAAAGGAGCAGCGGCTGTAGAACAAACATCACAAGGGGCAGAATCGGCTGCCAAACTTGTTGCAAGTTTTGATGGACTCGGTGAAGGATTCAAAGGGCCTCAAGGGTGGATCAAATTGCATAATCCTTCCGACAACAGTATTGCAGTCGGACCGAATTTCATTGTTCAGATTGTGAATACCAGGATGGCTATATACACAAAAAAAGGGGAAAAATTTAATAAGACGGGAAAAGTGCTTTATGGTCCGATGAATACAAATAATGTATTCCGCGGATTTGGGGGTGCGTGTGAAGCACGTGACAATGGGGACGCCGTTGTTCGGTATGATCAGCTTGCCAACCGTTGGCTGATTGTCATGCCCATATTCCGGCCTATGGAAAGAAAAATAAATCGGCCGCCCTTGAAATCCGGTGAACCGGCCCGGGAAAGTGTAATCGGTGAGCAGAAACAACCCGGTAAAGCAGCGAAGTTATTTAATCCGCCTTATGATACAACGGAACAACATCCATACACGCGACCCTGGAAAAAGGCGGATAATGAAGGATCGTATGCCATGTGTTATGCCGTAAGTTCAACTCCTAATCCAATGGGTTCCTATTATCGTTATGAGTTTATACGGCAGCATTTTCCCGATTATCCGCGTCCCGCCATATGGCCGGATGGTTATTATGTACCCACCAGTGCCGGCGATAAAGTTGTTGAGAAAGAAGCTTGTGTAGCTGACCGAAAAAAAATGTTGAAAGGGGAAAAGGCGACCGAACAATGTGTCTTGATCAAAGGGGTTAATTTCCTGAATAATGCTGATGTGGAAGGTACTCAATTACCACCAAAAGGATCGCCAAATATCATGATGGCCGCCGGAGGTACACAGTTAAAAGGAAAATTTGAAAGCGATAAGATATACGCATGGAAATATCATGTGGACTGGAAAGATCCGTCAAAAACGAAAGTAATGGGACCGGAGAAGATAAAAGTAGCTCCCTATCATTATTTGTGTGACGGTCAACTGTCTCATTGTGTACCTCAACCTGGTACGGACCAACACCTTGACTCACAAGGGGATAAAATTATGTCACGTCTTGTTTACAGAAGGATTGGTAATCAGCAATCCATCGTTGCCGTGCATTCGGTCAATACCTCGGAGGGCGGCGGTGGAATACGATGGTATGAATTCAGAGCAGGCCGGAAAAACCGAATTAAATTGTATCAGCAGGGAACCTATGCCCCCGACAAATATTACCGGTGGCTCGGAAGTCCGGCTATTGATAAGAAAGGCGATATTGGGATAGGATATTCTTTCGGTGGCACCCCGAATTATCCTGGTCAACGATTTGCCGGAAGGTTGGCCGGTGATCCCAAAGGGAAACTGACACTGCATGAACAGGTACTTGCGAAAGGGCGTGCGTCTCAAACACATACCTACCGCTGGGAAGATTATACCCAGACAGCCGTTGATCCGAGTGATGGTTGTACCATTTGGTATGTAGGTGATTACTATAAGAAAAATGCAACCAGGTACTCGACCAAAATCGGCGCTTTTCGCATGCCAAACTGTAAATGATTTTAACCACTGATAAATCCTGAAGAGGGAAATCGGAGTAGTAGGGACATGCTATAGCATGCCCCTACGGTTTTGTGCCTTCATAAATTTATGGTTTCATTATTCCATTGATCAAGCTTTTGGCAACAACGACGGAAGGAAATCGCCCCGAATTTCTGCGATTATCCCCCAAATCAGCGGCACCTGCGTTCTATATCATCTATTGTCGTCATTTCATTTCAAAACCGGGAACCGAAAAATACACGCACTCATCTTAGGAATTGTCAATTCATTTCCTAAATGAACCGTCTTTTGCCTTGTTCTAACAGCTTGTTTTCCCGGAAGATTATAAACCATAGAATTTTTTCCGGTAATGTAATACATCAGTCCGGATTTTTTTACGTTGCCACCGGTTATGGTAACCGGCAGTTTCTGATCTTTGTCTGTTGTATTGACAACCGATATCGTCAGATATTTGTGATCTTTGGTTAAAGAAGAAGCTATATCAAATGGTAATTTTTCTCCGGTTGTTTCGACCGGCTGGGTGCCGAATTCTTTTCGATAGGTGGCCAGTACCACACCTGTTGCAGCCATAAAAGAGGTCGTTTTTGTGGCTTTTATGGCACCGATGACATTTACGGTCTGAGCATAATTGGCCATGAATACAATATCCGAGTTCCGTGAATAGGCATTGATTCCGGCCGCTATTCCTAAAGCATCACGCAAAAAATAGCGGGTACCCAAAACACCGTAGATATGTGGACCATACCAGTAATTCCATTCATCCATGGCAATTTTAACCGGATGATTCTTTAACTCCGGCAAGTCATGATTCATTTTGCGTTGCCCGGCTGCAATATCATGAATGGCGTGAGGTATTTGCATGATATGTGTCATCAATCCTTTACCCAGCCAGTCCTGACGGTAAAAATGTTCACTAATGTAATTCATGTATTTTGAGCTGTATTGGAACATCTCCTTATTCCAACGGTTCCCGGAACCAACGGCGACGAGCTTAGCCGATGGATCTACCGACCAAACGGCTTTCGCTACTCGGTTGTTTTTCTTAACATACTTGTTCTCGGGCATATGGCCCAGTTGCCAGCTTCCGAACATCTCGTTACCAACGGCAAAAAATTTAACGTTATATGGTTTCGGGTGACCATTTTCTGCCCGCCATTTTCCCATAGACTTTTTAGCAGAGCCATTCAAATACTGCACTTCCTGTGCGGCCAGGTTGGCATTTCCCAATCCTGTATTCAGGGCGATATACGCTTTAGTGTGTAAAATCTTACACAGTTGCATGAATTCATCAATACCAACATCATTTGGCTCCACGGCCCTCCATGGATTTTTCCTATAACTGTTAACCCAGGCTCTATCGATTTTCGGTGGTCGCTTATCCCTTTTCCCGATACCATCTTTCCAGTTATAACCGCTCACAAAATTACCACCCGGCCAGCGATAAACAGGGGAATTGAGTTGTTTCATCAGGGAAATCACATCCGATCGAAAGCCGTTGATATTCGAAGCAGGCATCAGGGACAATGTTCCGATTTCAACGTATCCTTTTCCTTCTGGCTTGATGGTCAGTGTTCCGTTTTTTGATCCTTTAACATCATGAAAAGTAAACGGATAGCTTTTGTAGTTGTAATCGATCCTGTTAATTTTAACGACTTCTTTTTGCGACGGTTTATCACCCCAGCTCAGGATGATATCAACCGGCAAGGAAGAGGGTGATCCGGCCATAACGATATGTCCTATATACGAATCGCCATTTTTCAGACCGAGATATCCCTGTTGTAAACCAGCTTTATTTGAATCCGTTGAATGAAGTTCCGGGGAATATTTTCCCACATATGCGTTGGTCGAGTCGATCACTAAAGCACCTTTTGATCCGGAAAAAGTCCAGGGAGATTTTTGGGTGCCGGGCATGAAATAAAATTTCCTGTCCTGCAGCATTTCTGCCCAAACGCCACCATAAATACTTCGACCAACGTGCTCCATAAACTGACCGTAAATATAAGGAGACATCGGAGTTCTTTTTTGATCGAGATGAACAGTTATTGCCGGTTTAAATGGGGTATGGGAGACCTGTTTAAGAGTGATATCATCAATGGTAACAGTACCTTTGGCTGCACCGTTTTTACCAAGCAGAAAAGAGAGGACCATACTGTCTTCATCCTTCGTATGAAATGTAATAATCTGATGAGTCCAGTTCTTTGTGCCGCTAATTGATTTCCTGAGATCAAAATTCGTATTCGTGATTTTGAAACCGGTGCCTGATCCTACACTTACACCTGCGCCAGCTTTGGATCTCTTTCCCGTTACATTGTCTGTTTTCATCCAGTAGCTGAGTTCATAAGTAGAGTTGGGCTGGAAATGCACATTCTTAAAAAAGCGATCATGCACGAGGGAGTCAGACTGAATGACAAGATCGATTTTATCTGATCGGGAAGATTTTGTTGTAAAATAGTTCAAAGTATCTGTCCATGAATCCCGCATCCAGCCTTGGGGAGTATGACCTTTTGAAACAATTTCTTTGGGGGATAAGTCCCTGGCGGATGTATTCTGTGCTCTTAAATCAGGTGCAAATATTATGCACATTGTACAAAAAACTAATAAGGAAGATGTGAAAACAGTAATTGTCTTTTTAGTCATTTTAATATCCTTTAATTCAGTAGATATATGTTATTGATCCGCCGCTATTTAGATATTTTTTTGCTACATCGTTTTTACAAAATTACGTATAAAATACGGTATTGAATGGTTAAAACTATAGATTGCAAAAATACCATTAGCAATGGCAAAAATAGTATCTATACGTATGCATATATATCATTATAATCTGACCTATATGGGAAGTATAATGATGAAAAGTTTTGGTATTTAACACTTTAAAACATGGTATGACATTTATTTGACATGCCTTCACTACTCCGTTTCCCTTCTATGTTGTCAATAGCTTTTTTGATGTTTTCATCTTTTAATTAATTGATCGGTTATGCTTAAAAAGGTTTTGGTTTTATTAATGTTTGTTATTGCATTTGTAGCATGTAATAAGAGCGGGATGCAGGAAAAAGTAACTAGAAATGTTTATAAACAAGCTGAAAAGTTCCTGCCTGAGAATATCACTCAGTTCACTTATAACATGAGAGTCACCCCCCACTGGGCGGAAAATACCTCAAAATTCTGGTATGAGGTCAAAACTAGAAAAGGCAGGCAGTTTTATATCGTTAATCCGGAAACAAAAACGAAGAAACCTTTTTTTAATCAGCAGAAACTGGCGGATAATCTTTCGAAAATACTGGGCAGGAAAATGGATCCTTATGATTTGCCCTTACATTCATTACAGTGGAATGCGAAAGGTCACACGGTAGCAGTTCACATCAATAAAAATCAGTATAAAATTGATCTCGATAATCTAAACGTCACAAAAGAAAAAGAGCCTCATAACAACCGAAACAGACTGGAACGCAAATCACCGAATGGAGAATGGGTGGCCTACCGGAAAAAATACAATTTATATGTCAGAAATGAGCGGACGCATCATGTGTATAAACTGACAACCGGCGGTAATAAAAAGATGATTTACGGTGCTACTTTGCCCTGGGCGTGGACAAGGGAAATCGGACCTGTGACTAAAAAAGCAAAGCCGATTCCTTTAAATGTTCGCTGGTCGCCAGATTCAAAAAAACTTTTTGCAGATGAATTGGATTTGCGAAAAGCTAAACACATGTATTTGTTACAAAATGTTCCGGATAGCGGAATGCGTTCGCGGGTAATTTCCTATTACCGTGCATTACCGGGAGAAGAAGATGTGGCAAAATTGAAACCTTATGTTTTCAATATTCAAACCCATCGCAAGATACCGCTTCATATTCCCGAATATGATAATGTGACAAATTACGGTAATTGGATATGGTACGGAAACGGCAGCCATAAACTGTATCATATTTATCGTCCACGTGGTTATAAATCTGCCACACTTCTTGAAGCGAATGCTAATACGGGAGTTATTCATCAGGTTTTCAAAGAAACGAGTAAAACATATGTGGATCCGCTTAATTCGGGATACCGGTTTTTACCGGAGACCAATGAATTTATTTGGTTATCGGAACGCAGCGGGTGGAATCAGATTTATCTATATGATCTGAAAACCGGTAAGGTGAAGCATCAAATAACAAAAGGACATTTTGTTGTTAAGAATATTGATTATGTAGATGCCAAAGACAGAAAGATATATTTTACAGCAGGTGGAGTTAACAAGAATGAAAATCCTTATTACAACCATCTCTACGTCATAAATTTTGACGGTTCCGGGATGAAATCATTGACTCCGGAAAAAGCCACTCATGATATATCCATTTCACCAGATAAAAAATATTTTGTAGATAATTACTCCACCGTTCAGCAAAAACCAAAATCTGTTTTACGAAAGCTCTCGGATGGATCCGTTGTGAGGAATCTTGAAGAGGCCGATATCAAAGATCTGAAAGCAGCCGGCTGGAAAGCACCACAACCGTTCAAACTAAAAGCCCGGGACGATTCCACTGAAATCTATGGAGTAATATTCCGGCCTGATAATTTTAATCCACACAAAAAGTACCCGATCATTGACGGCATTTATGCGGGACCACAGGCTGTGCGAACTCCCAAAAGTTTTTATCGCGGATATCGCAATGAAGATCAGGCCCTTGCAGATTTGGGGTTTATTGTATTTAATGTGGACGGACTTGGTTCGGCTCAGCGTTCCAAAAAATTCCATGATGTATCCTATAAGAATTTGGGAGATATAGGATTACCGGATCATATGAAAGCCATCCGTTATTTAGCAAAAAAATATTCTTATATCGATACCACCCGGATAGGAATTTATGGTCATTCGGCTGGTGGTTACGATGCGGCACGGGCTATTTTACTGAAACCCAATTTCTTTAAAGCTGCTTTAGCTGCATCCGGTGATTACAATTTGAGAGTAGCCAAAGCATGGTGGCCGGAATTATATATGGGTTATCCCGTTGGTCCGGATTACGCCAACCAAAACGATGTTAAAATAGCATCAAATCTGAAAGGTAAATTGTTATTGGTACATGGCGATATGGATACGAATGTACACCCGGCGGAGATATATCGAATGGCTAATGCGCTCGAAAAAGCTCAAAAAGATTTTCAGATGATGATCATACCGAATTACAGCCATGGTATCACGCATAATCCCTTTTATGTGAAGTTGAAATGGAATTTCTTTGTTAAAAACTTAATGGGTGCTGAACCACCCGCTAATTTTAAAATACAGCTGCGTCAGACTGAATATTAATACCCTGATTTTATCGTTGTGAAAAAAGCAGAAATGACAAAATTTAACGTATCTGTTTTTTTTATTATGCATCTATGCAGTTGACTCTAATCGTAAAACCTATCGCAAAAAATTAATTTTTTGCGATAGGCATTACCCGAAAATCTTCCATAAAAATCTTGTTGGAAATTTTTTTTCTGTTTCAAAACGGTACAAATATAAATTAAATAACAAAATTATTCTGCTTCATAAGTTAATGATTTTTTATCTCTTACCTCACTACTTTTGTGTAATTAATGACAGATACCTTTTATTACTAATAAAATTAAATACATAAAAATTTAAAAAAGCGCTTGCATATATATCTAATAATTTTAATTATAAATGTAGTTCATACACTTATTATACGACTCATTCGTGTGGTTCTAAAAGGTCTATCGATGCATGAGATATTAATAGAAAAGGATATCTCATTGGAATAAATATAAATATATGTACAGATAGAAAGTACTGCTGTACTTTTATAAGTGTATTTTACACATTTATTTTATACATAGCCTATGTGCATATGCCTTACCACGATTAAGAAGAATGGAATTGAGATTATTAAAACTCAAATCGAATAATCATGAAGACAATTATACAGAAGAATTTGAAATACATGGTGTTATTACCATTAATTCTATGGCAGACCAATGTATTAGCTCAACAGAATATTCACGGTAAAGTAATTGATGGCAAAACCTCGCAAGCGCTTCCCGGGGTTAATATCGTGGTTAAGGGTACCACAAATGGTACGGCGACAGATCCAAATGGTAATTATTCTCTTTCTGTCTCCGCTTCAAATGATACTCTTATCTATTCATATATAGGTTACCAGTCCCAGACAGTGCCGATAATGGGCAGATCAGAAATCAATGTTAAGTTAATGTCCAGAGCCTTACAAGGGAAGCAACTGGTTGTCATTGGGTATGGTACCCAGCAAAAACGTGATTTAACAGGATCTATCAGCACTGTTAATTCCAAGCAGTTCAAGAAAAATGTAACTCCTTCTATCGGTGATGCGTTGCAGGGACGGGTGGCCGGTGTATCCGTTCAAAATAGTGGTACTCCCGGAGCAGCGCCTTATGTCAAAATAAGGGGGCCTGCAACATTCGGTAATAACCAGCCTTTATATGTTGTTGATGGTGTTCCCGTAGGTGGAATTCAAGATTTTGATCTGAGTGATGTTAAATCCATTCAGGTACTAAAGGATGCATCTGCTGCTGCTATTTATGGTTCAAGGGCGGCTAATGGTGTTATCATTATAACGACAAAACAAGGTCAAAAGGGTAAAGTAAAAGTTAATTATAACGGTTATTACGGCTCACAGAGCATCGTTAAAAGATATGATATGTTAAATTCTACACAGTATCAGAAGTTTGATGATCTCATATTGCAAAATGCGGGTTGGTCCATTCCCCCGGCTAATGATCCCAATTCTTCAAACTATGTAGACCCGAATAAAGTCAACACTAATTGGCAGAATGCAGCTTTTGTGCCTGCAACTATACAAAAACATGATATTACTATTTCCGGAGGTACTAAAAATAGTACATACGCATTATCCGGAAGCTATTTTGATCAGGGAGGAACCCTTAAGGGACCGGGTCCAAGTTTCAATCGTTATACTGGCAGGATAAATGTTGATAATACCTTCGGTAAATTCGAGGTAAAGAGTTCCGCTTATTATGCCAATTGGAAAAAGATCAATTTAACCGGTCTGCACGGTGCCTCTCCGATCTTTGATATCTTACACGCTATCCCTATACAACCCATATACGATCCCAACAATGTTGGCGGATATAGTGGGACAGACGGTCAAATTGAGCCAACCATATCATTAAATGTTATCGGTGCCAATAATTTATTGCAAAGTAATACGAATGTAGATCGGTTTTTAGGTAGTATTACGGCGAAGTACAATTTCATGAGTAATCTCTATTATAAAATGCAATATAGTTATGACAACAGTTTTGTTAAGGGTTTTCAGTTCATTCCCGATTATAATTTAGGTTTCTTCTATAATAATTCGAATGCCAAGCTTGATGTAAATGAAGACAGATATAATACACAGATTGTTCAAAATACACTTCACTACAAAAAGGATATAGGTGACAATCATATTGGCCTAATGGTGGGGTATACCCAAACAGTGAGTAATCATAATAACTTACACGGACATGCCGAAGGGTATACACAACCCTATTTTGAAGTATTAAATGCCGGTACCCAAAACAAAAATACATCCGGTTATCAACAAAAAAATACACTTAGATCATTTTTGGGCAGGTTAACATATAATTATAAAGATACCTACCTGGTTAATGGTACACTAAGAAGAGATGGTTCTTCCCGATTTTCACCTAAACATAAATATGGCATATTCCCCTCTATTTCATTGGGATGGAGAATTAGTAATGAATCATTCTTCAACAGCATCTCATTCCTGAAGAAAAATGTTAATGACTTAAAGCTGAGAGCAAGTTATGGTAAATTAGGTAATCAGGATATTGGTGATTATGCCTATACAGCATTTATCAATAATTATGCTCACTATGAGTTTAATGGAAACATGGCTCAAGGTGATATACAGGTTAGCCTGGCTAATCCAAATATTCAGTGGGAAACAAATATATCCCGAGATATTGGTTTAGATATTGGTTTGTTAAATGATAAAGTCACACTGAATATTGACTATTATAATAACCTGGCTGAGAATATCCTGGTTCAGGTACCAATTCCTCCATCCACTGGTTCGGTATCTGCTCCGACAATTAATGCCGCATCGCTGTTGAATAAAGGATTGGAATTTTCTGCCGATTACAAAGGGTCTAAAGGAGCATTCCATTACGACGTATCGGGTAATTTATCGACACTACACAACAAAGTATTATCGCTTGGACAGGGTAATAGCGCCATTTATGGTAACGGTACAAAGACAGTAGTCGGCGGAAGTATCGGTGAGTTTTATGGATATGTAACCAATGGCATTTTCCAAAATTGGGATCAGGTTTATAATTATGCAACTCAAAATCAGGCACCGAATGGTGGACGCAATAGTGTAACAGCGCAAACCCACACGGCACCGGGTGATTTTAAGTTCAAAGATCTTAACGGAGATGGTAAAATTACCGCCGATGGTGACAGAACGTTTCTGGGCAGCCCGATACCTAAATTTAAGTACGGATTTAATGCTAATCTCTCCTATAAGAACTGGGATATGTCCATTTTCTTCCAAGGTGTTTATGGAAACAAAATATTAAATCGTATGCGACAACTCGTTCAGGATGAGGCTGGATATGGTAATTATGATACCTACGTCTACAACAATCATTGGACATCCCAGAATCATTCGAATACGGTACCGAGACCTGTATATGGAGATCCCAATAATAACGGAAGGAATTCGAATAGATGGCTTGAAGATGGTTCATATTTGCAACTAAAGAATCTTCAGATAGGGTATACCATTCCGCATAAAATTAGTAACAAAGTCGGGATTAATAATTTGAGAATTTATGTACAAGGTCAAAATGTATTCACAATTACCAAATACAGTGGTTATTCGCCAATCATATCCCATGTATTAACCGGTGTATCACGAGGTGGACCATCAGGTACGGCAGATGGCCTCTTTAGCAGAGGTGTTGATGTTGGATCGTACCCGCAACCAAGAACATTGAGTTTGGGTCTAACACTGGGATTCTAAAAAGGTAATTTGTAAGAAAGGTTAAGACTATGAAAATATTGAAATATTCAAAATTGTTGGTGTTAGTAACTGGGTTAACACTTATTTCGACTTCTTGTGACAAGAATTTGTTGAATGTCACAAATCCAAATCAGCAAACTGCTGCTACATTTTGGAAAACGTCGAAGGACGCTGTACATGCAACGAATGCCGTCTATCAGACTCTTCAATCAGACGGTGCTTATGGAAGATTCACAGATACATATGAAGATTTGAGAAGTGATGGTACACATGCTGAAAGTCCATGGACGGAGTTTACGCATGCTGGCGATTTTCAGACACTGCCGGTAAGTTTTCAGGATAACAGAGTCTGGAGAGCTTACTACATCGGTGTATTTCGTGCCAATCAGGTACTTGAACATGTACCTGGCATTAAAATGGACTCCAATCTTAAAAAACGTCTTTTAGCAGAAACACATTTTTTACGAGGTATCTTTTATTTCAATCTGCTTAAGATGTATCATAATATTCCTCTCGTTCTTCATACCAGTTCGGATCCAAGTAAGTTTGATGTACCTCAAACGTCACCGGATTCAGTTTGGATGCAGATTGATAAAGATTTCCAGGCTGCAATTCCCGATCTCCCGTTAAAATACAGTGGGGATAATGTAGGAAGAGCAACAAAAGGAGCGGCAGAAGCCTATCTTGGGAAGTCTTATTTATTCCAGAAGAAATACCAGGCAGCAGCCACTGAATTCAAGAAGGTAATCGATTCCGGTGTATATGGATTGGTTGCCAATGACAGGGATAATTTTGATAAGAAAGGTGAAAACAATAAAGAGTCGATTTTCGAAGTGCAGTTTTCAAGTACTTTGGGAGGCTCCGGTACTGCTAACGGAAACGGAATATGGGGTACGCCTCAGCCCAACTGGGGAGAGAATAATTTACGAGGTAACACCTATGCTCCAAGTGGTTTTGGCTGGGCAGATATAGAACCTACTCATACTCTGGAAAATGAGTTTTTACAGGATTCAACCATTAATGGTAACGTCGATCCACGACTTCCTGCCTCATTATTCTATTATTATCCCGGTGAAACCGTATATGGCGTTCCTTACAAACAGGCTTATCCCAATTCGTATAAAACCGCCATATTTTGGAGGAAATATGAAAGAGATACTCCCGGCGGTAATGAAAGTGATGTTAAAAATGGAATTGATAATCGTCTAATGAGATATGCTGATGTATTGTTGATGTATGCTGAATGTTTGAATGATATGGGGCAAACAAATAGTGCGTATAAATATATTGATATGGTACGGAGCCGGGCTAATTTACCCAAATTAGCAAATACCAAACCCAATATGACTCAGTCACAAATGATGACTCAGATAGCTCATACCAGGTTTCTGGAGTTCTGTGGAGAAGAGCATCGTTACGATGATATCCTCAGATGGGGCTGGTTAAAAGATCCTCAAAAACTGAAATGGCTACAGCAACGGGATCCGGAGTTCAATGGATATAAACCGGGACATGAATACCTCCCTATACCTCAATCTGCATTAGATGCTAACCCGAAACTACATCAAAATCCAGGTTATTAATCATGTGTCGAAAACCAGGATATTAGTATCCTGGTTGTTTCCATTGATTGAGGTCAAAAATTTATTAAATGAAAATCGAATATCTTGACTTATGTGATGAAAAGGATACTTTCCGGAAAGAGAATACTTGTTTATTCCTGATCCGTGTTAGATGTTAACCCACAATTGCATAATATCCTGATTGCGGATCATGAGTCAAAATCCAGGATATCAGTAAGTAGAAAATGTGTTTTATATTGATATCCTGGTTCTATTTTTCATGTAGAACCCTCACAGGGATATCTCAGAAATAAATATCATAGCTCGCGGAAAATAATTTACTCTTTTATAAGATCGTAATTTGAGAACAGGGTAAAACGATGAGTTATTTTTGGGATATCCTTTTTTTATGTACAGAATTTTCCAAAATGACTGTATTATAATCTTTCTTATTTCCCGCCTTTTTAAATCAGTTTATTTCATTCAGTTTCTACCACTTTCATTAAATACCGAAATACGATGAATTATTGAGTTTCCCTGTCATAATATTGAGGGTATAAAAAGCATATAATGATATAAGCAGATTTTTTTATTTAAATAAGAAATTCCCTGTTCAATCCTTTTCACGAAAAAACAATGTATGTTCATTAAAGTTTTGAGTTTTCACTAATATAATTTATTAAACAAATTACATGTGATGGGTAAAAAACTCGCTGGAATACTATTGATAACTGGCTTGATCGTGAATTATGTATTTTGGAACACCCCAAAAAAGGTCAATAACAAATTGGCATAAGACTGTAGGATATCGCTGGACTAATTTATAACCCAGGGGTAATAACCAAACTGGATTGTGAAAGTTTTATTCAAAATTAACCGGGATTACTTTTCAAAATCATTTATCAAAGGTAGATATTGCCAATATCAGGATTACTTAACGGCAGTGGAGTTGCTGAAGGTGATATAGACGACGACGGATTGGTTGATTTATATTTTACCCAACTTGACGGACCGCGTGCTTTATTCAAAAATCCGGGAAATTGACAATTAAAAAATATTAAAATTACATCAAATTAAGCATTTAAAGGATGGTATTGCACCGGAACTTAATTTGCGGATGTGGATAGTGATGATGATTTGGATTTATGATCACGACATACCGGCATAGTCCCATGCTATTATTAAATGAAGGACATGTCCATTTTTCACGCGATCAAAAAAGTGAATTTAGACTTATTTAGTAACAGTAAAGAATTAAAGACACCTCAAAATTATCTTGTTTCTTATTGGGGTAATGGAAAATGGACGGAAGCCACGGAAAAAACAAGAATACCAGTCAATCCGACCGCAAATACAAAAAATGTCATAAAATTTAATACAGCTACAACTAATTAAACTAAAGTAACATTAAGTAATGCCGGCAATAGGGCTTATACAGCGCTGTCGGAGATGGAAATCTATAAAAATAGCTGTTGTATTGATTATCAGGTTTAGAACATCTACCCTCGACGATTAATTTAATAAGTGTATAATGTACTATTTAAAGTGACCATTTTCTGTCCCCAAATCATAGCGAATTAATTATATGGAACTCTGGATTATCAATTTGACAAATGGACATAACACTTGCCATATATTTTATCCCAAATAGTTGTGCAGCTTAAAGTAAAATGATAATGATAATACAGTAGATCAAATATTTATCAATTAGTTACTTTATATATTTAGATGGTTATATATATTTGTATAAAAATCAATCATTTCTCATCGTTATCGATAATCGTATGACATCTTCGATTCCTTAGATATTTAAAATCCTGATCAGCGAAATTTACTATATAGATCTATTAACGATGTAAATGGTAAAGTTTAAAAGAAATTATTTAAAAAAGCGCTTGCATTAGAAAGTAAATATTCCTATTAATAAGGGTAGTTAATACACTTATTAATAACAATTCTCACACTGAGGTTTTTATTGTATAGCAGAGGTTGTGTTGAATTCTCATTTAATAGAAGTGTATTGCTATTTGTAATGCTTTAGGAGATATGGGATTACTGTATATCACAAATTAGCTGTGTTAGTTATTCAGTGCTTAGTTTCTGGAAAATATTCTCCCTGTCGTTACAAAAATGTTTATGAGGTGTATAGAACTGCACTTATATGACTTGTTTTAGCCTTGATCTTATATCTGAATAGATGAGAAATGGGTATTGTGACATTCTTAAAAACTTAAAACAAAATACTATGAAAACATATCTACAACATAGAATAAGGGTGTTGTTTTTTTTGCCTTTACTGCTATGGCAAACGAATGTTTTTGCTCAGCAAACGGTAACAGGTGTCGTTAAAGATGCGAAAACCATGGAATCGCTTCCGGGTGTTAATATCCTGGTAAAGGGCACAACAAATGGTACTTCTACAGGAGTAAAGGGTGAATTCACACTTACCCCCCAGTCCTTAAGTGATACCCTTGTATTTTCTTATGTAGGATACAAAACCCAAATGGTACCACTTAATGGCAGGACTCAAATTAATGTAATGCTGCAGCAACAAACACTCATGGGACAACAAATGGTTGTTGTCGGTTATGGTGTTCAGAAGAAACAGGATCTCACCGGATCGATAAGCGTAATAAATTCAGATAATTTTAAAAAAGATGTTACGCCATCCATAGGTGATGCTTTGCAGGGAAGAATGGCTGGTGTTACTGTTCAGACGAGTGGTGATCCCGGTGCCGCGCCAATTATTAAAATTCGTGGACCTGCGACGTTCAGTGACAACTCACCACTTTATGTTGTTGATGGTGTTCCGGTTGGTGGTATTCAGGATTTTAATTTGGATGATGTCGCTTCTATCCAGGTTCTGAAAGACGCTTCCGCCGCCGCTATTTATGGATCCCGGGCTGCAAATGGTGTCGTCATTATTACAACCAAACAAGGGAAAAAAGGCCCGGTTAAGGTTGATTATAAAGCCTATTACGGTACACAAAGTATCACCGGCAGGTATAAGATGATAAATTCTAAACAGTATCAGACATTAGATAACCTGGAGCTGACGAATGCGGGTATGGCTATTGCCCCTGCAAATGATCCAAGTTCACAATATTATGTGGATCCAAACAAAATTAATACCAACTGGCAAGATGCGACTTTTAAGTCGGCTACTGTTCAAAATCATAACCTGACTATCTCGGGTGGTGATCAGAACAGTACATTTGCTATTACCGGTAATTATTTTAATCAGGGTGGTACCATACAGGGCCCCGGACCGGATTTTACCCGTTATTCAGGTAGGATAAACTCAGATCACACATTTGGTAAATTTAAAGTATCTGAATCGGTTTACTATGCCCACTGGGATAAGATCAATCTTACAGGTCTCCACCTGACTTCGCCTATCATGGATATTGTGCATGCTCTACCCACTCAGCCGATATATGATCCCAATCGGGTAGGTGGCTATAGTGGTACTAATGCTAATATCCGTAAGGCTATTTCATTAAACGTAATTGGTGCAAATAACCTGCTTGAAAACACAACGAAAGTTAATCGTTTTCTCGGGAAACTTTCCGCACAGTATTCATTTACGAAGGATTTATACTACAAAGTTCAATTCAGTTATGATCATAGCAATGTAAGTGGATTTAATTTTATTCCTCAGTATGATCTTGGATTCTTCTATACGAATGATATCGCTAAGCTCGATATGAACCGTAATGAATACTCAACGCAACTGTTAGAAAACACATTACACTATAAGAAAGACCTCGGTAATAATCATTTCACGGTTTTGGTAGGTTATACTCAGCAACAGGATAAATTCAATACCATTGACGGTCACGCTGAGGGATATACACAACCTTACTTTAAAGTGCTGAACGCCGGTTCGGAAAATAAAACAACAACAGGTTTCCAAAATGAGAATGGTCTTCGTTCTTACTTAGGTCGTGTAACATACAATTATAATGATACGTATTTGATCAATGGTACTATTCGTTATGATGGATCTTCCAGATTTTCTTCATCACACAAATATGGTACTTTCCCCTCTGTATCGGCAGGTTGGAGATTGAGTAATGAATCCTTTTTCAACAACATTGCATTCCTGAAAAAGAATGTTAACAACCTGAAAATAAGAGCCAGCTGGGGTACGATGGGTAACCAAAATATTGGTGATTATGCTTATTCAGCTTACATCAATAGTAATGCCAACTATAATTTTAATAATACGTTGGTCAATGGTGCTACCCAGATAGCATTGGCTGATCCAAATATCAAATGGGAAACGACTGTTTCCAGAGATGTTGGTTTGGATTTAGGTATGTGGAATGATAAACTGGATTTAACCGTAGATTATTATAACAATTTGTCCAAAGATATTTTGTTACAGGTGCCAATTCCAATGTCGGTCGGAGCTGTTGGATATCCTACCGTGAATGCGGCTTCTTTATTGAATAAAGGATTGGAATTTTCTCTGGAATACCGCAATTCCGCCGGAGCATTGAATTATGACGTGTCGGCAAACCTGGCTACGCTTAAAAATAAAGTGCTTTCTTTGGGTGAAGGTAACAAGCCAATCTATGGAAATATGAGTAAAACCGAAGTTGGACAACCAATTGGCCAAATATACGGTTATGTCATGGAAGGAATTTTCCAAAATCAACAAGAAGTTCAAAACCACGCATACCAGGAACCAGGTACAGCACCTGGTGACATCATGTTTAAAGATCTGAATGGAGATGGTGTTATTACATCAGAAGACAGGACATATCTGGGAAGTGCAATTCCAAAGTTTACTTACGGGTTCAATGCCAACCTTAGTTATAAAAACTGGGATTTGTCCATGTTTATTCAGGGTTCATATGGCAACAAGATCGTGAATCGTGTTCGACAAACCATTGAATTGATGGATGGTTATGGTAATTACGATCAGTATGTATACAATAATCACTGGACACCACAAAATCATTCCACAACTGTTCCGAGAGCTATATTTAGTGATCCAAACAACAATGGACGTGATTCTCAGCGGTGGGTTGAAGACGGTAGCTATCTGCGTCTCCAGAATATCCAGATTGGCTATACCTTGCCGAAAAAACTTTTGAGTCAGTTCGGAATTTCCAATATCAGGGTTTATGCACAAGGTCAGAATGTTTTAACTCTGACTAAATATACTGGTTATTCACCGGTCATAAGTTCTGTTAATGCTGCTTATGACGGACCAATCGGCGGTGGAAATGATGGTTTATTCAGCAGAGGTGTAGATGTAGGGGCTTACCCACAGCCACGCACACTGAGCATGGGTATTTCATTAGATTTTTAAAAAGTGATGTACACTGGAAAGGATCAAAAAAAATGAAAAGAATGAAATTTTTTAAATATGTAGGGTTGGTAGTAGGCATTGGTTTACTTGTTACAGCGTGCAAGCCGAACCTCCTGGATACGACAAATCCTAATGCCCAAACTACACAGACATTTTGGAAAACATCCCAGGATGCTGTCAAAGGTACGAATGCCATATATGGGGCATTGCAGCTTGATGGTAGTTATATGCGTTTTTGCAACACTACCGCGGATTTACGCGGTGACGATACCAAGGCCGACAGTCCATGGAATGAAATGACGGACGATGGTGATTTTAGTCTCACAGCCACCAGTTTGCAGGTTGCATTGATCTGGAAGGTGATGTATGAGGGTATATACAGAGCTAACCAGGTTTTGGAAAATGTACCGAATATTCAAATGGATAATAACTTAAAGAATCGTCTTTTAGGCGAAGCACACTTCCTGAGAGGCCTCTTTTATTTCCATCTTGTTAAATTTTATCACAACGTTCCACTGATAACTCACACTGCTCAAAGCCAGAAAGATTATTTGCAAGCTCAGGCACCGCCTGATTCAGTGTGGATGCAAATAGAATCAGACTTTCAGGCAGCTATTCCTGCATTACCATTAAAATATTCGGGTAATGATGTCGGTAGAGCTACTAAAGGTGCAGCAGAAGCTTATCTTGGTAAAGCCTATTTGTTTAACAAACAATGGCAAAAAGCTTCTGACGAATTCAAAAAAGTCATTGATTCAGGTGTTTACGGTCTTGTAGCTAATTATCGTGATAACTTTACTACGGCTGATGAAAACAATAAAGAGTCGATCTTTGAAGTGCAATTTTCTCGAAGTGTTGGCGGAACAGCTATTGGCTGGCAAAGTCCTCCTCAACCTGATTGGGGACAAACGCAGGCTCGATCAATTACTTATGCACCAACCGGTTTTGGGTGGGCTGATATCGAACCGACCCGTATCTTATTTAATGAATTCAAAAAAGATACAACGGTTACCGGTGGCGTAGATCCTCGTTTACCAGCTTCCCTCTTTTATAATTACCCGGGAGAAACGGTATACGGAGTACCATTTAAACAAGCGTATCCGGGTGCTGATTCTACCGATATCTTCTGGAGGAAATACGAGAATGATACACCGGGTGGTAATGAGTTTGATGCCAGATCCGGAATCAATATCCGTTTGATGAGATATGCCGATGTGCTTCTGATGTATGCTGAAGCACAAAATAATCTCGGAAATACTTCTGTAGCATACACCTATGTTCAAAAGGTGCGGGACAGGGCTGAATTACCCGATTTGCAAACAATAAAACCTGGTATGAATCAACAGCAAATGCAAGATCAAATCGCTCATGAACGATTTCTTGAACTGAATGGTGAAGAGCATCGATTTGATGATATTGTGAGGTGGGGTTGGTTAAAAGATCCCGCAAAACTAAAATGGCTACAACAAAGGGATCCTGAATTTAATGGATACGTACCAGGAAGGGAGTATCTGCCAATTCCACAATCAGAGATTGATGTCAATCCTAAATTGCATCAAAATCAAGGTTACGGATCCTAATAAACACCTCACACAACATTATCCTGTGATATCAGCTTATCAGGTATTATACGAGCCTGATAAAGCTGATATTTCAGGAATCTTTTTTTGTATATACATTAAATTTTTATTGATAAAGCGAGATACGTTTGATTTTCTTTTTTGCTCTCAAAAATTAAAGGTAATTTCTTATGAAGATTCGGCTAATTATAAAGTATTTTCTGGTGTTATTTTTTGCATATCTGCTGGCACCGGGTCTGTTACAAGCTCAAAATGCAGAAATAAAAATAGACATCGATCGAACAGTCGGTAAGGTAAATAATAATATCTACGGAAATTTTGCCGAACATCTGGGCCGGTGTATTTATGGTGGTATCTATGATCCGGGTTCAAAATTATCCGACAAGTATGGATACAGAAATGATGTAATGCAGGCTGTTAAAAAACTGCATGTTTCAATACTGAGATATCCAGGTGGTAATTTTGCCTCTAACTATCATTGGCAGGATGGAATAGGCCCTAAAGATCAACGCCCTGCACGTTTAAATTTAGCTTGGGGTAATCTCGATAGTAATCACTTCGGTACGGATGAATTTATTCAGTATTGCCGTATGATTGGAGCCAAACCCTACTTAACTGTGAATATGGGAACGGGAACCATGAGTGAGGCACAATCGTGGGTTGAGTATTGTAATGTGAAAAGTGGACCGTATTACGCTAATCTAAGAAAGAAATATGGCCATTCTGAACCCTATAATGTTAAATATTGGAGTCTGGGTAATGAGATGGACGGCCCCTGGCAGATAGGACATTTAGACGCTAAAGATTATAGTAAGAAAGCCCATCAGTTTGCCCATATCATGAAACTGACTGATCCTTCAATTAAGCTAATTGGAGACGGTGGTGCTAATTTCCGTCCGGATGCACATCCATATGCCTGGGATCAAACGGTTCTTAAAAATCTTAAAAACGATATAGATTACCTGTCGATGCATATGTATGTCGGTAATCTGAATAATAATTATTACGACTTTGTTGCTACTCCAATGGTTACCGAACAACGTACGAAAGTTGTAAAAGGAATGATCGACGCTGCTATGCAGACTGCAAATCGTGGTGATCGTGATCCGATTTATATTGCCTGGGATGAATATAATGTTTGGTACAGAGCCCGCGGTGGCAGTAAAATGGTGGGTAATCATGCACTTGAAGAAAAATACAATCTGGAAGATGCTCTTGTTGTATCCGAGTTTCTGAATGTATTTGTTAGGAATGCGGATATTGTAAAAATGGCAAATCTTGCTCAATTGGTAAATGTAATTGCCCCCATTTTTACAAGTAAAACGGGTATGTACCTGCAGTCTATCTATTATCCATTACAGTTATTTGCCGAAAATGTTCATGGTACATCTCTGAATGTTAAAGTGAATTGTCAAACGTACAATACGAAGAAGTTCTATATCGGACTCGGGGAACGCCAAAAACAAATTAGTAATGTGCCTTACCTTGATGTCTCTGCCACTTACGATAACGGTAAAGTGGTTATTAGTGTTGTAAATCGTAATAAAGATAAGGCTATTACATCAGATCTGATATCTGAAACAGGTCATTTTAACGGGCCGTTTAAAGTATATCAGGTAGACGGACCGAATGTTAAGTCAAAAAATGATTTTAATCATACAAGTGTTAAGACAACGCAAAAAGCTGATTTTGAGGCAAGTGGACAAAAGGTATCGTATACGTTTCCTCCTCATTCATTAACAATGTTGATCGGCCATATTTCAAAATAATAGGCCGGAATTGTTTTTAAATATAAAGAAGCTCTTTTGGATTAAAGCAAAAGGGTTTCAACTTTCGCAACTTATCTATTGCAATGGTACTTAGGTTTCATAACGTTAAAAAAGTCATGTTCGGTATATATATAACGGGCATGGCTTTTTTTGCCATGATTTTCATGATGATGACTTCCGGATGCAGCCGTTCCGGGAAATCATCTCAAAGAGTCACTGATTCAGTCTTTGTGAGAAATGATTCATTAGACCCGGGTATTCCTGATGATTATCGTAAGATTGCGGCTTTCAAATACCACGATCGATGGGGTACTCATAATGTGCATGACCCATCATGTATCAAAACCGGGCAATGGTATTATCTTTATTCCACGGATGTGGCCTTTGGCTGGAGGAATCTTAAACGTGTTGGCATTCAGATCAGGAAATCAAAAGATCTTGTACACTGGCAATTTGTAGGTTGGGCTTTTAATGGTATTCCCGGTGAGGCCGAAAAATATGTTTGTAAAGTTAATAACGGCAAATCACCAAGGAATATGTGGGCGCCTTATATAATGAAGGTTGGCAATGTGTTTCGATTATATTATGTGGTTTCGGTATTTGGAAGTAATGCTTCCTATATCGGTTTGGCAACAAGTAAATTTCCTGAAGGTCCATGGAAGCAGCTGGGCAGTGTAGTAAAAACGACTCACTTGGATAAAATGAATGCCATCGATCCAACAGTTGCTATCAATCATAAGAATGGTAAATACTGGATGATATATGGATCTTATTTTAGTGGAATATATGCTGTTGAATTGAATCCAACTACAGGATTAACTAAAAAGACGAATGATAAAGGAAAATTAATCGCCAGAAGAAATGGTCAGGATCTTGGAAAAAAACGAGCTTACATCGAGGGACCTGAGGTGATTTATAATCCCAAATTGAAGAAATATTATTTATTTCTGTCGTATGGTCCGTTGATGACAACATACAACATCAGGGTTGGACGTGCTGATAAGCCAGATGGACCTTATACTGATTATCATGGTTATAATTTGATATCACCCATCGATAATTTTCCTATTATTATTCACCCTTACAAGTTTGATAATCACCCTGGATGGAACGGTACCGGACATTGCGCTATGTTACGGGTCGGAGACAAGTATTTCATTTTGCATCAGGGGAGATTAGCGCCCCAAAACCGGATGATGGATCTCCACGTTAGGAGAATATTATGGACAAAGCATGGCTGGCCGATTGCTTCACCGGAGAGGTTCGACAATGTAACACAGTATCCAGTTAAAAGGAATGAGATTGAAGGTGAATGGGAAAATATCATCCTTAATCCCGATTCGACAGTAGATCATTCCAATCATATACGTGTCATGGCAAACGGGAAGCTTGAAGGTTTTGGAAAATACCGGACATGGTCTTTAGATGGTGATACTTTGAAATTTACTTCCACTAATGGTAATACTACAGTTTCATTACAACTATTAAGAGCCTGGGACTGGGAAAATCATGAGAGAACGATAGTCTACACAGGCCTGAATAATCAGGGAATTGGAATATGGGGGAAATACAGATCCCGTAATTGATCTGCTTAATAAGGAGTTCTTATCGATCATGAGAAAATATCAATAGAAAGACGAAGACTTACGTAACGACAATAGGATGCAGAAATTACTATTTACTTTTATAACGCTTATGATTATAAGTCCGATTATGTTCGGATGCGGTTCCCATTCCGTTGTTTCCGGTGATGCCGGCGGCAGCGGAAGTGGTGGTGGGAGTAATGGTGGGGGGACTTCATCAAAAAGCGATACCTTAAATCCGCATATTCAGGATGATTATACATCCATTGCCAGTTTCAGCGATCATGATCAATGGGGTCCGTACAATGTCCATGATCCATCTGTGATAAAAGTGGGGACAGAGTATTATATGTTTACCACTGATGTAGCATATGGTGATAACCTGGACAAAATCGGTATACAGATGAGGAAATCGAAAGATCTGGTACATTGGAAGTTCGTCGGTTGGGCTTTTAACGGCATACCGCAGAAAGAGCTTCAATTTATGCAAGCTCATCAATCCGGTTATAAACAACAAAGCATCTGGGCTCCTTTTATTATGAAAGTAGGAGATCAGTTTCGATTGTATTACGCAGTTCCCGGTAATAATGGACTTAAACTGGCAGCCATAGGATTAGCCACAAGTAATGGGATACTCGGTCCATGGAATGATGATGGAATCGTTGTATCAACAACAAGTACTGATCCTATCAATTCTATTGATCCCACGGTAATTGTTGATCACAATACGGGTAAGTACTGGATGTCATATGGCTCATATTCTGCAGGAATATATATGGTCGAACTCGATCCGTCAACCGGCATGTTATTGCATCCCGGAGCTACGGGACACCTGATAGCATTCCGTGAAAAATTTGGAGACTCTATAGAAGGTTCTGACATTATATATAATCCTGATCTCAATAAATACTATCTCTTTGTTTCATATGGATGGCTGGAAGATACTTATAACGTTCGCGTTGGACGGGCGGATCAGCCGCAAGGTCCCTATTATGATTATAACGGAAAAGATATGGCTGCCGTTGGTAATAACTTGCCACGAATAACAGCCGAATACAAGTTTGATAATCATTCCGGATGGCAGGGATTTGGAGGAAATTGTACACTTAAGGACGGTAATAATTATTACTATATCAGTCAGGCCCGTCCTTCATTCAATAAGTACCTGATGGATTTACATGTACATAAGATGGTATGGTCTCCCGATGGGTGGCCGGTCATTTCACCGGAACGGTACGATGATGTTCCGCAAGAGAAATTAACCGCGGATTCTCTCGATGGCAATTGGGAATACATTGTACTGAATAATACCCAGTCACATAATGTATCACAGCATATTCAATTAAATTCAGATGGGACTATTTCTGGCGGTGCGTCAAATTCAACCTGGACCTATACGAGTGGATTGTTAAAACTTAACTGGGACAATGGAAATGGAAAGGATGTAGAAAAAGTGTTCAATGGCTGGGACTGGGAAAATAGCAGGTATACAATTGTATTTACCGGATTGAACAACAGCGGAATAAGTGTATGGGGTAAGAAAGTGAATTAGGAAATTAGCAAAATGATAGTACTCACAGGAATGTCTTTTTAACTAAATGAGGCAAAAGTATGTTTTTTTTTCTGTATGAAAATCAAAATCATGAAGCCAGAATAACAAAATATCGTGCGGCATATATTGGGTTATGTGTATTGGTTGTCATGTTCTTTCAGATGAATGTTTATGGAAAATCTTCAAATATCGTTTATAATCAACCCGAAGTTAAAAAAGCGGCTAAAACCGGTCCCATTGATGTAACGATAAATCTCAATAAGACCTATGATCCAATCAACCGGTTTGTCTACGGTCAGTTTATTGAGAACCTTTCTAACTGGTTTGAAGGGGGCCTGTGGTCTGAAATGCTTGGGGACAGAAAGTTCTTTTACCCGGTTAATAACAGCCCAAAATTATATCCGCGTAATAGCAGATCTGGAATTTTAGGCAGATGGCGACCCCTGGGCCCTGAACAGTTTGTAACAATGGATTCAACAAATGCTTTTGTAGGCAAATATTCGCCCAAAATTATAACCAACAATAATTCGTCACGTGGTATCCAGCAATCAGGTCTGCCTTTGGTTAAAGGTAAATCATATACAGGTCATATTATTCTGGCAGGTGATCCGGGTGTTAAAGTTACAGTCAGCCTGGTTTGGGGAGATAAAGCGAGTGAACGACAATCAATTTCTATAAATGCATTAACTTCCGGTTATCAGAATTTTCCGTTTAAATTCACTTCACAGGCTGACACCAAAAAAGGATGTATCGAGATTACAGGTAAAGGATCAGGATCTTTTACTATTGGAACGGTTTCCCTGATGCCGGCAGATAATATTAATGGATTTCGTCCGGATTTGATAAAGCTGTTAAAAAATATGCATATAAGTATTTTGCGCTGGGGCGGTAATCATTCTTCGGGATATAACTGGCGTGACGGAATTGGGAACAGGGATACGCGACCGCCAACATATGATTATGCCTGGCATGCTGTGGTTTCTAATGACGTTGGTACAGATGAATATATGACGTTATGTCGTTTGATCAATGCCGAACCATATATCGGTGTAAATGCAGGTTTCGGAGATGCCTACTCAGCCGCACAGTGGGTGCAATATGTTAATGGTCCCAAGGATACACCAATGGGCAAATTAAGAGCCATGAACGGACATCCTGAGCCGTATCATGTGAAATGGTGGGGTATTGGTAATGAGATGTACGGTTCCTGGCAACTTGGCCACATGGCATTGAACCAATTTGTCATCAAAAATAATATTTTTGCAAAAAAAATGCGTAAAGCCGATCCTTCAATAATCCTGATTGCCTCGGGAGCGACACCGTATGAGATTGGAACAACTGCGCGTTTCTGGCCCATAATACCTCATCGACCTATAAAATATGGATCACGGTTTGATTGGGACGGCGGCTTAATAAAGAACTCGTTCAATTATTTCAACTACCTTGCAGAGCATTTCTACCCCTTGCCCGGTAAAGCATTCAATGAGCAAAAACAAAAATTTGTTAAGGTTGTTGATGATCCATTGGTAAATCAGGTGAGAAGACCTGCTAATCGGGTCGAGGGTGCTGCTGAAGCATGGCAAAAATATAAAGAAACGATGCCTAAATTGAAGAATAGCAGCAAACGTATAGTATTGGATGAATGGGTAGCTGGCGCAAGTGGATTACAAGGAGTTTTAGGTGACAGCGAGGTCCTGAATGAAATATTTCGTCATACGGATACTTTTAACATGTCAGCGCATACGGGTGCTCCCGGTTGTTTAACATACAATGGCACGGAATCTCAATACCGTGGAATTGGCCTCGTCTTTAAATTATATTCCGAACATTTTGGCAAGATACCGGTACAGGTTCATGGGAACCAACCGCAGCATCCTGTAAGAGGGACAATCGGTGTCGATAAACCAGAGCATACATCCGGAAGCGCCACCTATCCGCTGGATATAATGGCCGCACTGAGTAAAGATCATAGAACATTGACTATTGCGGTGGTAAATCCGACAAAGAAGAAGCATCAAATAAAGTTGTCCATTGATGGCGGACTTCTGTCGGACAGTGCTATGAAGTGGATTATTACCGGACCGGATATTAAGGCTAAAAATGTAGCCGGGAAAAAACCTGAAATCACCCTCAGGGAAAGCACACTCAAAAATCTACATAATACGATATCGAGCGAACCGATAAGTTTGATACTGTATCGAATTAATCTTGAAAACTGATAACAGTATTCTTATTAATATTATAGGAAAAAATAAGGGTATATTTTTGTTTATTATGACTTATACCCTTATTAGTTGATTATAAAAGAATTGTTTCCCCAGCGGTTTCTATTATATCTAATTATATATATTATTTTCCGTGAACAGTTTTATGAAAAAGAATTGTTTCCCAGGTAGGTCAGTCATAATTATCAGTAGATAATTGTAGTCATATCATATTTAACTTACAGATAGTAAAATAACTTAATAAATGATATTTCAGTTACCAAATTTCAGAATATTATCAGGATTAATTTTATTAATGATCCTGGGTTTTGGTTGTTCTAAAAAGTCATCCAAATTAGTTTGGCATAGCGGGAATGGATATCGCTGGGCTACTGTCTCCCATAATACTTCAGGGGTCGGTTTTAAAAAATTAAATGCTGATCAGACCGGGATAAATTTTATTAATCATTTGTCAAAAGATGATATCACAAAGAACAGATATTATTTAAACGGTTCGGGGGTGGCTGCAGGGGATGTTAATGGTGACGATCGTGTTGACCTGTATTTTACACAACTCGACGGACCCAACCATTTATACCGGAATCTGGGAGGATATCATTTTAAAGATATTACCGATTCGGCTGGTGTTGCTTTGAAGGGCTATCACAGTACCGGTGCCACTTTTGCGGATGTTGATGGAGACGGTGATTTGGATCTTCTGGTTACTACTTTGGCTCAGGGGGATTTTTTATTCAAGAATGATGGGAAAGGTCATTTTACACGGGATAATAACAGCGGTTTGGAAGGTAAAAAAGGGAGCATGACTATGACGCTGTCTGATATTGACGGGGACGGTGATCTGGATTTATATATAGCTAATTATAAAGAAAAATCCGTACGGGATTTATATAAACCAGGCCAGCTTTCATGGGATAAAACCACTATAAAGTATGGCAATAAATATCAACTGATTTCTCCATTCGACAAATATTATAAAATTATTCAGACACCAAATGGCCCAACACGGCGAGAGATTGGAGAAAAGGATGAATTATATATAAATAATGGCAAGGGCCATTTCACTAAAGTCAAAGATTTACGTAACCGTTTTCTTAATGAAAATGGATTACCGGAAGGCTTGAACCCGGATTGGGGTTTAAGTGCCAGGTTTCAGGATTTGAACGGAGACGGATTACCCGATTTATATGTCTGCAATGATTATTGGACACCGGATCGTATTTGGATGAACCAGGGCAATGGCATATTTAAAGCTATAAATAAACGAGCAATACGGAACCTAAGTTTTTCTTCAATGTCAGTTGACTTTTCTGACGTGAATCGAGACGGTAAAATGGATATTTTTGTCACCGGTATGTTGAATCCTTCACATAAAATTCGAATGAGGCATTTTGCCAATTATCCTCCTCTCATGCCGGGAATTGGTGATATTGATAGTCAGCCACAATATGTCGGTAATACGTTATTCATGCAGAGGAAGGATGACACTTATTCTGAATTGGCAGAATACAGCGGGTTAAAATCTACCGGGTGGTCGTGGGCTACCAATTTTCTTGATGTTGATTTAGATGGTTATGAAGATCTGATCATCAATAATGGGAATTTGTATGATGAATTGGATATGGATACTCAGGAGTATCTTGGGCAATTAAGCAGGAATATGAAAGGAGGTATCAAGGGGTATATTTTAAAATATCCGTCTTTGAAACTATCCAATATCATATTTCGCAATAATCATAACCTGACTTTTTCAGACAGCAGTTCTGCCTGGGGGGTTCATGAGAAGGATGTTTCTAATGGCATGGCACTGGCTGATCTGAATAATGATGGTGTTTTGGATATCATTGATAATCGTCTTAACGAGAAGGCTGCAGTATATGAAAATATCGCTTCAGCAGCACGAATAGCTGTACGGTTAAAAGGCCGGATGCCCAATACGCAAGGGATCGGTGCTGAAATAAAATTAATAGGTAAACCGGTTGATCAGACAAAACAAATTACAGCCGGTGGCAGCTATTTATCCGGAAATCAGGCTGAAGCGGTTTTTGCAGCAGGCAAAGGGAATACCAATCATAAGCTCATTGTCACCTGGCCGGGCGGCGAGAAAAGTGTTATCGACAGTGTGAAAGCCGACCGGATATATGAAATCGAACAGCCCGTAATAACCTCAGTTCATGCAAAAACTGTAGCCAGATTAAAAAATAAACCACATTATATATTCCAGAATATATCTCATCGTATCGACAATATTCACCATGAAGATCCATATGATGATTTTAAAATCCAGCCTTTGTTGCCTTTAAAACTCAGTCAATTAGGTCCTGGAGTAGCATGGATTGATTATAATAACGATGGTTATGATGATTTGATTACAGGAAGTGGTCGGGGGGGCAGATTAAGTATTTATAAAAATAATCATGACGGATACTTCACTAAAAAAATACTTCCGCCCATAACAAAAGTTGCTCCGGCCGACGAAACGGCTATTATTGGCTGGCAAACGAAGGATGGTACGAGATTAATAGTAGGCAGCTCCAATTATGAATTGGTAAAACCTGGTATGCCATCAGCTTATCAATATCTGATTCACGCTGGGAAAGTGACAGAAACCGGTAAAATTAGGGGGATACCGTCATCGACCGGAACATTGGCAGCAGCCGATTATGATGAAGATGGTGATTTGGACCTTTTCGTTGGTGGGAGGGTCATGAGGGGAAAATATCCACAAAATGCCACTTCCCGGTTATTTCATAATGATGATGGACATTTTGTGATTGATAAGAAGAATTCGAAATTACTGCAGAATATTGGTCTCGCAACACAAGCAGTGTTTACGGATTATAATCAGGATGGGTGGCCTGATTTATTAATAAGTACGGCATGGGGTACATTGAAACTGTTTAAAAATAATCATGGAATTTTTAAAAATGTTACGAATATCGCGGGTTTAAGTGCCTACGAGGGTTGGTGGAATGGCATTGCCACAGGTGATTTCAATAATGATGGATATCCGGATATTGTGGCTACGAATTGGGGTGTTAATAATAGCTATTATCGTCATAATGTACCCCAACATCCCGTAAAGATATTTTATAATCATTATAAAAATGACAGTCGTAACAAAATTCTTGAAGCCTATTACGACACCACGTTCGATGCCTATGTTCCGAAAAGGAGATTATATAAAATATATAAGTCGATTCCGAGCATTACGAGATATGTGAAATCATATAAACAGTTTTCCAATTCCACACTTCGGGAGATCATAGGAACGGATCTAACATATATGCCCCAAAAAGAAATAAACACCCTACAAAGCATGGTATTTATAAATAATGGGAAAGGTAAATATGAGGCACATCCATTACCTGTAAATGCCCAACTTACAGTCTCATTTTATGCTGGTGTCGCTGATTTTAATAATGATGGGAATGAAGACATTTTTTTAAGCCAGAATTTTTTCGATTTGCCTAAACTAACACGACGACAAGACGCCGGTCGCGGACTCTGGCTGGAAGGCGATGGGAAAGGTAACTTTAAAGCCGTTCCGGGTTCAGTCACGGGGATTAAAATATATGGAGAGCAAAGAGGTGCGGCTTTAGGTGATTTTAATCACGATGGTAAGATAGATCTTGCTGTTTCTCAAAATGGTGCTGCCACAAGACTCTATTTAAATACGGCTAAAATGAGGGGAATAAGTGTTCATTTAATTGGTCCCGATAATAACAGGGACGCTGTAGGTTCCGGTATTCGATTAGTGTATAAAAATGAAAAAAAAGGACCGCTAAGTGAGATTCAAGCCGGGTCAGGATATTGGTCACAAAATAGCTATACTCAAATAATGGGACTTAATAAAACGGCACAACTTAAAGGCATTGAAGTAACCTGGTTCAATGGAACAAAAGAGTTAGTTAAAGCTCAAAAAAATAAATGGACATACGTGATTCGCTACCAATAATAATAAATGTAGAAGAACGAACGCACCATGTGTTGAGTTGTTTTCTTGGGCTGTAAACCGATTTGGATCAGTATGGCTATCTTTTTGTACTGATTACAACTACGAACATTATAGTGGAAAAGGAAGTGGGAATATCAACCGGCTTCAAAAATAAAAAAGCGCTTGCATATAAGATGTAATATCCTTATTAATAAGGGTAGTAAATACACTTATTCGAAATGGATCTGGTTGCTACTTGTTTGAGGCACGTTAGATTTACATTCTGTAATGTTCATGTAACACATAGATCAGCAAGTCAATACATCAATATTTACAGTTTTATAATACGCAGAATGAAAGGTATGAATATGGTTTGCTGATTTTTGGTGCCCTGTTATTACGAGTGTACAAATCCATATTGAAAGTGTTATGTAAAATTTTTGATTGGAGTCAGTCTTTAATAACGGTTTAGTATATGTCGTACCATACTAAACTGATTTTTCTCAACGATTAAACAACTAATGGTT
>DATFMH010000026.1:0-10575 GCA_035267045.1 Balneolales bacterium | reverse complement strand
AAAGTAATATCAAATATGAATGTTGCCAGGGTTAACAGGATACCACTGAATATTATAATACGATCTCTTTTGCTGTATTCAGCCATATATATCTAATAACATTAAAATTTTATAATGATGATGATAATATAATTCGTTATCTAACACTTTGGTAATCATGAGAATAACATAAGATACGCGTTCTCTTACATTTTCGGGAAAACTTAACCTCTCTTTATTGCCGCTTATTCGCAACCGTATTTAATGGCGACACAGGACATAATACTTATGTCGATTCGGTAATAAATCGACATGATAGTTTACAAACTTGAAAGCTATCAATTTAAGAGGTTTACCCCCTCTTTTTTGTAGGGGAAATACTTACATATTGTTCGTTATTAAACAATATAATATGATCGTTTATCGTGCTTTCGGAATTATGAACATTAAAAATGGACGCCGGGTAAATGGTAAAAACAGAAATATGGCAGGAACCCATGATCTTGCCATTATATTGGGTATACCTCAATTTGTTTCTGATAAAATTATCTTAAAACTCCTTTTCGAGTTGTTTGGGCTAAAGTAGCATAGCTAAGAGCCCTTTAACCCAAACTCCAAATAATTTGTCTTACTTATCTTTATACGGTGAGGTATTTTAGTTGCAATAGAGAAAAGCGTAATCCAACAATTCAGCAAGATTCCCGGATTGTATTTTCCCCGGGTAATTGCTGACTATGTGTGTATTTAACAAATCCCAATTGTTTTCTAAAAGCCGTGCATCATCTATGAAAATTAAATCGGCTTCCGTAGAATTATCATTGGTTCGTTCGCCCAGTAATGCTTTAACAAGTTTACGTACTAAATGACCTTTATAAGGTACCTTCGATTTACTCAGGTTTTTAATTATGAATACGGTTTTTTGTGTTTTAAAAGTATTTTTAAGTTTATTGTACGCTTCAACTATGGTTGGAGAATATTCTTTATTTATGACGCAGTAAATATCTTTGGCAGATAAATTTTCAACATCAATTACGCGTGTGGAACGGCGTAAATCCAATAATGAATTAACCGTCTGTTGTTCAATAGCTGTCAGTTGATTGTCATTAAATCCAATTAGAAATATACTGGGTGACAGCTCTTTCTTAGTCTTGAAATGATTTTCAAGAAATACCCGGGTTGTTTCCTGCTGTCTTTTATTCATGATCGTTGCCTCTCTAAAATTAGTCTACATCCATGCGTCAAACTTAGTCGAATTTCTGTATGACCTGCGATAGTATAATCGTAAATAGTTTGTTTTGATATAGTAAGCGAAAACCCTGAAAAGAGGTAAGGTTAAACATTACAAAAATGTAGGGTTGCGTATTTCGTTTATTGAAAACCTGTTTAATCAAATCACGTTGGGATACTTATTGCGATATTTTATAGTAAAATCTCCCTGGGAAAATATATTTCAGATGTGAGTCGAAAAAAATGTGGATAACTTAATTTTTTACTAACCCATTTAACGGTGGATGTGCTTTATAAATAGATATAAGCAGATAAGATTATAGAAATATTAAAATGTAATGATACACCCTACATCTCATTAAATAACTACCTTATAGTAACATTTCTATAATTATTGTTAGTTATGATCTCAATGCACTATTTCAAGAGAAGAAATAAAACTTAGTTTATAAAAAGCTATTTGAGTAACAATGAACACAGTAATGATAGACGGAAACAGAGTTCAACATCTGCTAAATAACTGGAACTACAAAGGTTTCAGGATGTTGTGTATCAACATTGAAGATGGTTATGAACTCATAGCAGTAAGCAATGAGTCGACAGGAGTAAGTACCAAAGCAATTAATATTGAAGGTGCTTTATATCAGTTGGAAGATAAAATTGATACTCTTTATTAAAAATAAAATAAGACCCGGCACATTGACAAATGTAAACATATTTGATTGAAGACTAACAAGAGAATGAAGGCATATTATGGAAACACTGACTAAAAATCCGAACATAGAGAATCGCATTACCCCATACTCCGATGAAGAATTGGAATATTTCAGAGGTATTATTCTCCGAAAGAGAAAAGATGCTGTAAATCAAATGGAAATGTTTAAACGTTCTCTTAGAGAATCCGTTGAAAATGAATCGGATGAATCGGTTTACTCATTCCATATGGCGGATGCAGGCACAGATGTAATGGACCGTGAACGCAATTACCTCATGTATTATCGGACGCGCAAATTTATCAATTATCTCGATGCGGCTATAAAAAGAATTGATAATGGGACTTATGGTGTTTGTAAGGTCACTGGTAAGAAAATTGCCAAAGAACGCCTGGAAGCTGTGCCTCACACTCAATTATGCATTGAAGCAAAATTAAGAAGAAGATAAGTATCTGCCTTATCCAAAGACTCAATTCATCATTAGGGTATAAAGATTAGAAAATCTAAAGACTACGAATAACTCTGATAAACTCCTTATATAATACAAGGGAAGCGTAATTTCGGTGATTATTCGTTCTCATCTCTATATGCTTTTCGCACAAATGAATTACCATTTATATCATACATTGGAACTAATTTATAATGAACAAATCTAAATTTGAACCTAATATCAGTTTGAATACGAGATATACACTCGCGCTTATTTTGGCCGGTGGGAAAGGTTCACGATTAAGAGATTTAACAAAGTGGCGAGTTAAACCGGCTGTACCTTTTGGTGGTAAATTCAGGATCATTGACTTTGCACTATCCAATTGTATCAATTCGGGTATTCGTAAAATCAGTATCACGACTCAATACAAGGCACAATCATTGATCCGACATATCACGCAGGGTTGGGGAATGCTTCATTCGGAGTTCGGTGAGTTTGTTGAAGTATTACCGGCTCAACAACGGTTAGCCGAAAAATGGTATTCCGGTACAGCGGATGCCGTTTATCAAAACATTGATATTATCCGAAAATATAATCCTGAATATGTTATGATTCTTGGTGGTGATCACATTTATAAAATGGATTACGGGGAAATAATTGCTTACCACAAGAGTCGAAATGCGGATTTAACTGTTAGCTGTATTGAGTTACCGGTGGAGGATGCCAATCAATTTGGCGTAATGTCGGTTGATGAAGATAACAGGGTGATAGACTTTGAGGAGAAGCCCGAACATCCTCAAACCATACCGGGTCAGCCTGATAAAGTATTGGCATCTATGGGGATTTATGTGTTTAATCCTAAATTTTTATTTGATCAGTTATTCAGGGATGCCAACAGTCAGAAATCGAGTCATGATTTTGGTAAGGATATTATTCCTTCTGTGATTAAAACCAGTAAAATATATGCATATCCCTTTAGAAATTCAGAGGCTGATTCTTCCGGTTACTGGCGGGATGTCGGTACTATAGATTCCTACTGGAAAGCAAATATGGAACTGATCGGGGTAACCCCGGAATTGAATATTTATGATGATCAGTGGCCGATAAGGACCAATTTGCGTCAATATCCACCGGCAAAATTTGTGTTTAACTCGGATGGCAGGAGAGGCATGGCTGTTGATTCCATGATATCAGAAGGGTGTATAGTTTCAGGTGCTTACGTTGAAGAATCGCTGCTATTTTCGAATGTTCACGTGGAAGATTATTCAAAAATAACGCAATCTGTTGTATTATCGGATGTTGTTATCGGTTCCAATTGCCGTATTCACAAAGCCATTATTGACAAAGGATGCACAATACCGGATGGTGCCGTTATCGGAGAAGATTTGGAACATGATAAACAGTATTTCCATGTGAGTGATGAGGGTATCGTTTTAGTTACCCCGGATATGCTCAAAGAGATAAATTATCAGGTTCAGGTAGCTTGATTATAAACGACTCATTTCACCAATTCATTACTATATATACACATAACTTTTCTGTTATCCATTAGCTGCCTTGTCTATTGTTGGGAAAAACTGATCTGATATACCACCATATCAGTGAGGATGATTCCCCGTAGTGAGGCAGCTTTTTTATATCTTATAAACTGAGGATTAGTGGATGGTGGATAGTTTTTCGGCGTGACAGCACTAATACCTGGAAATGATCGGTCTTATATAGTATAAACCACACCACAATTCTTATTTTGCATTGAACTACATTTAATCAATGAGACAGATAGCCATGTTTGTATGTTGTAAGTTCCCTTTTTGTCGATTGATCGGGAGGAATAATTGTCGGATGGGCTCCGGTCCGATTTGCTATCTGAAGAAATTCCTGAACTTGCTTACTCTCAGGGAAAATATTCTGGTTTACAACAAGCTGTTTGTTGGATGTCATATTAATTAAAGCAGAGAATGCCCCAAGCAGATCAGCTGTGGTGAAATTACAATGACCATAAGAATTTACAGGTATATTCACATGAAGTGAACTACTTCCCTGTCTCACTATCTTTTGCTCGTATAACGGTTCATGGAAATAGGGTACAATCGGATCACCCGTATTATGAATAGTAACTAACGGTATCTGTAGTTTTCCGGTCGTCTGGTAATACTGGTCTATATTTCGAATGGCTGTGGAATCAGCCCTAAAACGGGGTATATGTTGATTTAGTAATAAATCAGATTCACCGGAACCAGTGCCGTGGTAAAATATTTTCGAATTGTCGAAAGGCTCGCCACCTAATTTTTGGATGGCATCGTTCGTTGCCAATAAGTTATAGCGTAATATCCCAAGTAAGGTTTCCCTTGTATCATCGGGATTACTTAATGGTGCATCTGCCGTTTTTAATAATGGTACGGATACATCGATGATACGTGTTTCAACTTCATGTTTAATTGTACCGTCTTGCCATAATGCTATGAGTGTATCGGGTACATGTTCCGGACTGCCGATACCCAGGTTGAGCAGACCTATCTGTGGATAAAAATAGTGAAACAGAACCTGGAAATTACCGAAATAATCGAGTTGTTTTTCGAAATTTCCTATCGGGCCACATCCTGCTATTCCCCCAGTGAATGTCTCCGGATAATCTTCAATTACTTTGGTAGTGATTAGCCCTCCCTCGGAGACTCCTATAAGGAAAATACGTTCAGTTTGTGGGAACTGAGCCTTAAACTCATCTGCCAGTTTTTTAACATCGGGGATGGCGTCACGTACAACAAGGCCGTTGTCCGGATAGCTCGTTGTAGCAAAAGCATAACCGAGACTATTGATGATATCACCTATATAGCGGCCATCAATTTGATCATCGGGAATGGTGGGAGGCGGTGTTGTCGGATCAACATAGCCGTGTGCATAAATAATTACGTCTTTCCAGGCTCCATTTGGAACGGAATAATAATGAGTGGCTAAAACGGCCGTTTTTTCTAAAGGATTGTTGTTATGGCCGGATTGATATAATGCCGTGAAATCCCGGCATTGAGTAAGAAACAGGGAAAAAAGCAGGCTTGCTACAATTATTAATTTATTCAGGATGTCACCGGCAAAACGTTTTAACATATCTAAATAACCTTATGAATAGTAGATTCTATTGTATGATAAAAGGTTAGATGTACATATTGACGAATGTTCCCTAATTCTAACGAAAGTGGGTTGAAGGCCTGCTATTCAGGTTCATAATGAACTCAATAATTGTCCATAATCCCTTATAATTGTATCTTAAGTCAATCCGGAAAAATACGGCAATGGGCCTTTTTAAACAGGTATATGATGATCCGGGAATCTCAAATCTTACAATCATGAAACGCAATCGATATTTACTGTTAGTATGCGCTTTTTTATTGAGCGTCAATGGTTATGCACAAAATAGCCTCCCCGTATCACGGACTATTCAAAACGCTTACCAGAAGGGAACACGTTCGGAAAAGGGGATACCGGGACCTGATTACTGGCAAAATCATGCCGATTACTCAATAGATGTCAATTTTATTCCTGCTACAAGGTTATTATCAGGCACTGAACACATTACCTATACAAACAATAGTCGCGATACACTTAGAAGAATTTGGTTCAAGTTATATCCTGATCTTTATAAAGAAGGCGGGGCACGAGCGCAGTCGATTAAACCGGAAGATGTCAGTAAAGGAGTTCAGATTCAGAAATTGATTATAGATGGTACCATGCAGGATGCCGGTATCGTTCATACGAGAGGCACCAACATGTGGATACCTGTTAAGCCGTTGCTTCCCGGCAAGAAAATGACGTTTATTATTCATTTTTCCTATGTATTAAATAAAAAATCCCAGATCCGCACCGGAGAAATTGAACCGGGGTCCTATTTTATAGCCTATTTTTATCCAACCATTGCCGTTTATGATGATATTGACGGATGGAATCGCATCCCATATACGGGTTTGCAGGAATTTTATAATGATTTCAATAATTTTGATGTCCGCATAACCGTTCCCCAAAATTATGTCGTTTGGGCGACCGGGACTCTGCAACATCCGGAAAATGACCTGAATAAAAAATATGTCGATCGACTTGAGGAAGCGGAAAAGAATAATGCAATAACATCTGTCATTGATAGTACAGATTTGAAGAAAGGCGATATCACACTTCAAAATCCGATCAACAGCTGGCATTTTGTAGCGAAAAACGTGACAGAATTCGTTTTTGCTACAAGCAACCATTATGTGTGGGAGTCATCCAGCCTCGTTGTTGATCCGAAAACAGGACGGCGGACAAGAGTAGATGCCGCTTTTAATCCGAAGCATAAAGATTATTACGATGTCATTGATTTTGCCCGTAAGACAGTCAAGGCCATGAGCTATGATTTTCCAAAATGGCCCTATCCTTATCCCCATGAGACCATTTTCGACGGCCTGAGTCAGATGGAATACCCAATGATGGTGAATGATAACCCGTTGCAAGATCACGCTGAGTCTATTGAATTGACCGATCATGAAATATTCCATACGATGTTTCCCTTTTATATGGGCACGAATGAGACACGCTACGCATTTATGGACGAGGGCTGGGCCACAATCGGCGAGTGGATCATTTCACCTATTATAGATTCAACTCTGGTAGATAAATACGGTATGAATCCCTACGATCATTTGGCAGGAACGGACATTGATCTGCCAATCATGACGCCAAGTCAGGAGACATCGGGCACCACGTATTATCTCAATTCTTATCCCAAACCGGCTATGGGTTATTTGTATGTGAGAGACATGCTCGGGGATAAGTTGTTTACCAAGGGATTACACTATTATATCGAGCAGTGGCATGGAAAACATCCTATGCCCTATGATTTTTTCTACAGCATGAATAAAGGAACAGGTAAGAATTTAAATTGGTTCTGGAAACGCTGGTTTTTCGATAACGGATACCCCGACCAGGCAATAGATAATGTTTCACATCATGGGAACCGTTATCGGGTAACCGTTAAATCGGTGGGTTCCAAACCAGTGCCGGTTGACCTTACGGTCGTATTTCCTGATAACAGCACAAAGAAAATTCATCGTACAATAGCCGTATGGAAAAAAGGTAATAAGACCGTGACTTTGACATTCAAAACAGGTAATAAACCGGCTAAAATAGTATTGGGCGGTACATATGATGCGGATACGAATCCTGATAATAATGTTTACACATTTAAATGATAAGATGGAATATATTGCATAGCGCAAAGGGCAATTAGCAAAGTGTTATCGGTCTATTAAATAGCAGTGTTTCGCTCACTGCAATTCGGTTTTAAAATTATAGGATGGTAACTTATTACAAGTTGTTTCGTAAAGTTTAAATGTGGAATAACATCAATCATTACCATGTAATATCATAAATTGTATGCAGCATATAGCAATTCCATTTGAAGTCGATAATAATGAGTTGAGAAGGTCCTTCATCAGTGAAATAGTGCCATTGGTCATATCAGAGCTGTCCGATCATACAGTACCCCGATGGGGTCAAATGACGGCACGGCAAATGGTGGAGCATCTGATATGGACATTTGCTATATCGGTGGGTAAAATTAAGGTTCCATGTGACTATTCGGAGGAAAAATTGAAAAAAATGAAGTTATTCCTCTTATCAAATAAGGCAATGCCTCACGAATTTAAGTTACCCGTATTAGGAAAAAGGCCACCAAAACTCGTTTATCATGATCTGTTTGAAGCTCGTGATGTTCTGAATAAATCAATAGAAAGATTTTATACATACTATAAGAATAATCCGGAGGCCAAACATATCCACCCTGTTTTTGGGGAATCAGGGTTTAAAGAATGGCAGTATGTGCATTTCAAGCATTGCTATCATCATCTATCTCAGTTTGGATTGATCGAAGAAGCAGTTATTTAATAATTAATCAGAATTAAAACATCATATACTAAGGCTAACTTAATTATTAATATCCATATATATTAATCCTGCCTTGATATGTAATCTTATAGGATGGAAAAGTGACAAGGAACAGAATACATATTTCTAAAAAAATACTTTAGTAAAATATGAAAATGTGTCCCGGTAAATGGCTGTAAGATTAACAAAGTGGTTTTGGTATCTGTATGCCATTCTTCCAAACCTCAACTTTAACTATCTCGTAATCATACAAAACAACAGGAAAGCATAGTGTTAATTTAAAGATATTGCATGGAAAATTAATCCTGTTTACATTTTTCTATCTGAAAGAGAGACATGAAATTATTCAATAGTTTACGAATTTCATAGAATCCAGATGGAAATTAATAATCATCTTATATCACTATATCATCATGAGAGCAAATTTAAAATCGGCTGTACTGACATTTGTGCTCTTCTCAAGTTCAATTATGAGCTGTTTCGGACAGGCGGGGAGACAAGATTTGTTATGGAAATATAAAATAAAGGGTAAAATCATCGGATCTGCTGCTGTTCAGGAAAGAGTAATATATTTCGGCGGAACGGATGGAACCATTCATGCACTGAATGAAAAGAACGGAAGTCAAATTTGGCAGTTTAATACCAGTGGGACGATAGCATCTCAACCCGAGGTGAAAGATAGTATACTTTATATATTAAGTGGTGATGGATATTTCTACGCTTTGGATGCTCATTCGGGTAGTCAAATATGGCGTTTTCATACAGGTGGTGAACACCGCTTTATTCGACAAACAAATGAAGGTACAAATTATGATGACATCTGGGATTATTATTTGTCTGGTGCTGCTGTAATAAATGGACGTGTCTATTTTGGCAGCAGCGACAGTAATATATATTGTCTGGATGCGAAATCGGGTACGTTGGTATGGAAGTATAAAACGGGAAATGTTGTACATGCCACACCCGTGATAAAAGGCCAGCGGTTGTTTATAGGTGGCTTTGACGGCTATTTTTATGCTTTAAATGCATTAAATGGTAAGTTGATATGGAAATTCAATACAATCGGCGACCGGTATTTTACGCTTGGTGCTGTACAGAGGGGAGCAGGTATTTATAATGGTGCTGTTTATTTCGGAAGCCGCGATTTTAATCTCTATGTACTGGATGCAAAAGATGGCCACGGGCACTGGAATTATAAAGAACAGGGAAGCTGGATTGTAGCAACTCCGACTATTTATAAGGGAAATGTTTATTACGGAACATCCGACAGTCATGCTTTTTATAGTATGAATGCAAAGAATGGTAAATTAAACTGGAAATTACCGTTGAATATGAGAGTATACGGTTCAGCAGCGGGAAAGGGGAACAGGATTTATTTCGGATGTTTTAATGGTTTCTTATATGGTGTGAATAGCAACACCGGTAAGATTGACTGGCGATTTCAAACCGATGGAAGCCGAAAAAAGTATCATACAATATATAAAGATGACGGAACATTCAGGCCCGATTTTTCCATTTATGGAAAGACGTTAAAAAAGACACGGGAAAACGAAGAGCAAATCCAGTCTATGGGTTCCATAATGTCTACGCCTGTCATCAAAAACCAAACAATATTTTTTGGCAGCACAGATAGTACGTTTTATGCTGTCAAATTGCCTGGAAAGTAATGTGATTATTCCCGGGAAAACACAGGATCAACAATAATAAGGTATATTTACCGGCGTTTATTAATGGTATGAGAATAGATAATTCGTATCTTTTAAACATTATCATCAAGTCACGGATCGGTAGCTCAACTGGCAGAGCAACGGCCTCTTAAGCCGTGGGTTGTGGGTTCGATTCCCACCCGGTTCACTCAATTGCCAGATCCATAAAAGTAACCAGGATAGGTATATCTCGTTACTTATAGGTGATTTGACCTTTCATATGTTTAGCTACTTGAATAAGTTGGGTAAAAGCGTACTTATTGACTTGGGAATGGCCATCATCCCATTTTGCCGGTATGCCATAGTAGTAACCACTATCCCATTGACCTCTAAGTATTGCTTTTGATCCTTTACGATTACTTCTCACTACAACATTTATCGAAATTTTAAGATTCGTATATGTGGCGGGAAGATCGTTGGTACCCACATACTTCTCATTCGTTGTGATTTCGTGTGCTTTGTCAAACCTGTAGCGGAAGGAATATCCATCTGATGACAGAGTTTTTAAGGTTTTACTATATAAGGAATCAACGGGTAATGGAGATGAAATGATTACCCGTGAAACATTTTTTGGAACCTGACCGGCTATATCTCGATCAATAAAAGAATTTGT